>DATKFB010000172.1:0-2941 GCA_035544435.1 Polyangia bacterium | reverse complement strand
AGCTCCTGCACGCGCCCGCCGTGCCCATCAACGTCGTCATCAACGAGGCCATCGAGCTCGCGAAGCGCTTCGGCTCGGCCGAGGGCGCGGCCTTCGTCAACGGCCTGCTCGACCGCGCCGTCACTGAGCTCGAGATTCGGCGGTGATCTTTGCCGGTCTCGCTTCTGCCCATTGATCTGCAGCGCTGGGACCAGGCCTCTCCGGGTGACGCGCTCTGCGTGCCAGTGTGGACGGACGTGCGCCCGCTGCGCGGCGCCGCGGGCCTGCTCGACTGGCGCCTGTGCGGACGGCTGTCGGGCATGCTGGTCTCGGGCAAGGTGACGGCCGCCGAGGGCGAGCAGACGCTGTTCCCGAGCGCGCACCGCCTGCCTTGGCGGCTCGTGCTGGCGCTGGGCGCCGGGCCGCGGCGCGACTTCTCCGAGCGCCGCTTTCAGGCGTCCGTGCGCCGCGCCTTCGACGCCGTGCGCGGGCTCGGGGCGCGCCGCGTGGCGCTCGCGCTGCCAGGCCGCGACGGCGAGCGCGCCGTCACGGGCGCTGCGGCGGCGCTGACCTCAAGGCGCGCGCTCGACCTGCTGCTGCAGGAGCTCGACGCCACGCCGAGCGTCGTCGACGAGCTTGCCGTGATCGCGCCGGCCGCCGTCCAAAAGGAGCTCGGTGAGGTGCTGCGCCTGCGTGCCGTGCGGGCCGTCGCCCCGGTCCCGCGACCCGCGCCGCGCGTGCCGCTCGGCCGCGCGGCCCGGCCGAAACCCTGAAAATCGGCGAAAAGTCGCGCGAAGATTCGGACGAAAAGTTGCACCTCGTTCGCCCCGGCCCGAACATGGGCGGCGTGGGGGTCCGTCTCGACGAGGAGATTCAGCAGTTCCTCGACCACCTCCGGGTGGAGCGCGAGCTGACGCCCGCGACGTTGGAGGCCTACGGGCGCGATCTCACGCTCTTCGCGCGCTTCGCCGCCGACCGCAAGGTGCGGGGCGGCGCCGAAGTGCGCTCGATCGACGTGCTCGACTACATGGCCTTCCTGACCGACCGCAAGCTCGCGCCGCGCTCGCAGGCGCGCCGGCTCATCGCGCTCCGGCAGCTCTTCAAGTTCCTCAAGGCCGAGCGGCACTGTCCGAACGACCCGACCGAGGACGTCGACCTGCCGCGCTATGGGCGCAAGCTGCCCGAGTTCCTCACCGTCGAGGAGGTCGACCGCCTGCTCGCGGCGCCCGATCGCGCGACGCCGCGGGGCGCGCGCGACGCCGCCATGCTCGAGACGCTTTACGCGACGGGTCTGCGCGTCTCGGAGCTCGTCAAGCTGCGCCTGCGCGACGTGAACTTCGACGCCGGCTACCTCATGGCCTTCGGCAAGGGACGCAAGGAGCGCCTCGTGCCCGTCGGCGAGTCGGCGCTCGGCTCTCTGCGCTCGTACGTAGAGGGCTCGCGCCACGTCTTTTCGGGAGGGCGCGCCGAGGACGCGCTCTTCCTCACGCACCACGGCGGATCGATGACGCGCCAGGGGTTCTGGAAGCTGCTCGGGCGGTACGCCATGGTGGCGGCCATCCGCAAGCGCATCTCGCCGCACAAGCTGCGGCACTCGTTCGCGACCCACCTCGTCGAGCGCGGCGCCGATCTGCGCGCCGTGCAGGCCATGCTGGGCCACGCCGACATCGGCACGACCGAGATCTACACGCACCTGTCGCGCGGCCACCTGCGCGCGCTCTACGACCGGTTCTTCCCTCGAGCCTGATGCTAGGTTAGGCGCCATGGACATATCGGCCGATCAAGTCCGCGTCGCGCTCCTCTCGCTGGTCGCGTTCGTCGTCTCGGTCTCGGTGCACGAGTTCGGGCACGCCTTCATGGCCGATCATCTGGGCGACCGTTTGCCGCGTACGCAGGGGCGCCTCACGCTGTCGCCGTTCGCGCACGCCGACCTCGTGGGGACGATCATCTTGCCGCTGCTCGCGGCCTTCAACCCCGGCCTGCCTATGCTCGCCTGGGGCCGCCCCGTCCAGACCAACCCCGACGGCTACACGAAGCGGCTGCCCCGGCGCGTCGCGCACATGCTCGTCGCACTCATGGGGCCGGCCATGAACCTCCTGCTCGCCGTCTTGATCAGCGTCGTCGTGCTCGCGCTCGCCAAGGCCGGCGCGCTCCGCCTTCCGCTCGCGACGGCGCTCGTGCGATACGTCGTCTTCTTGAACCTCGTGCTCATGTTCTTCAACCTCATCCCGCTGCCGCCGCTCGACGGCGCGAACGTGCTCGCGGGCTTCTTGCCTGAGAACCTGCAGATCGTTCCCCAGACGCTGCGGCGCTACGGTACACTCTTGTTCCTCGTTTTGTACCTCTCGGGCGTGTTCAGCTTTGTGATGAAGCCGGCTTTCCACTTCGCCGCCTCCTGGGCCAACGCCGTCCTCGAGCACGTGCCCGCATGAACACCGACACGAGCACGACGGCGTACCGCGTGGCGCTGCCCGAGTTCGAGGGCCCGCTCGATCTGCTCCTCCACCTGTGCAAGACGCACGAGATCGAGGTGGTCAACCTCCCGATCGCGTTCATCACGACGAAGTACCTCGAGTACCTCGAGATCATGCAGACGATGCCGGTCGACGTCGCCGCCGACTACCTCGTGATGGCGGCCACGCTCGCCTACCTCAAGTCGCGCGAGCTCGTGCCCGCGCCCGAGCCGCTCGAGGCGGTCGCCGACGGGGAGGACGAGGATGGCCTCGATCCGCGCGAGGAGCTCATCCGGCGCCTGCTTGAATACCAAAAGTACAAGGACGCCGCCGAGAAGCTCGGCGGGCGGCCCATCGAGGGCCGCAACGTGTTCGGGCGCGGCGCGGAGGTCGACCCCGACCTCGTCCAGCTCGGTTCCTCGCGCGTGGCCGACGAGTCGGTGTGGAAGCTCATCGAGGCCTTCGGCCGCATCCTCGAGAAGGCCAAGACGGGGCCGCTGTCGACCCAC
>DATKFB010000171.1:0-9423 GCA_035544435.1 Polyangia bacterium | reverse complement strand
CCTCATCGAGCTCGTCGACGATCCGCGCGGCTACCGCTCGGCGTCTACCACGGTCACCAATAGCTCGCTCACTGGCTCGACCTCCGTGACGACGGTCACGACCACGGAGCAGCTGCGCTTCTCGCTCATGCTGGGCAAGCGGGTCGGCCCCGTCGCGGGGCGGTTCGGCATCAAGGAGTCGACCGGCGGCTTCGGCGGCGATCTCTACCTCCTCGACGATCGTTTGAGCCTGTCCGTGGACGTGTTCGACATGCGCACGAACCAGTACCCGCGCGTCAAGCCGGCGCTCATTGGCGCCATCTGGAAGCGCAACCTCTTTCTGACGTTGGGAGCCGACGACGTCATCAATTTCACGCGCGCGCGCGCAGGGGCGGGTGGTGGCCTCGACTGGTTCGTGGGCGCCCAGCTCGTCTTCAACGACGAGGACCTCAAGTCGCTGCTGCTCTTCGGTGGCGGCGCGGCCGCCGGCGCGTCGAGCAAGTAGTTGCCGCGGCGCGCGACCCCCGCCGAGCCGACGTGCTTGACTCCGGGGGCCTCCCCCCTATAGTAACTGACCCTCAGCGGCGCCTGCGGGCGTTTCCTTTGAATGCGGTTTAAGATCAACGAGATAGGCGATGAGGGCTTGGCCCTGGATGTTCCCATTACGTCCGAGTGGCTGGCGGGCGCTTGCCCGGATCTGGAGGCGCGCCCGGGACCGGCGGGGCTGTCTTTGCGCGGGCGCCTCTCGAGGAGCGGCGACGACTTTCTCCTCCTCGGCCACATCGGAGGCACGCTCGAGACGACGTGCGCGCGCTGCCTCGAGCCGGCGCGCCTCGCCGTCGACGCGCAGCTCACGGTAACCTTCGTGCCCGCCGACGACGACGAGCTCGACGACGACGCGGACGTCGTGGCCTTCGCCGGGAACCAGATCGAGCTCGATGACGAGGTGCGCGACGAGATACTGCTCGCCATTCCCGTACAGGTCTTGTGCACCGAGTCGTGCCGGGGGCTCTGTCCGATTTGCGGCGGAAATCGCAACGTCGTTCCTTGCGAATGCGAGGCCGAGCGGCGAGAGTCCGCCTCGCGCTTCGCCGCGCTCGGCAAGCTGAAGATCTGACCGAATAACCACCAGTAGAGACGTCGAGACAGTCGAGAAACGAGAGGCATTCCGATGGCCGTTCCGAAGAGAAGACAGTCCAAGTCCCGCTCCGCGATCCGGCGCGCGCAGGTCATGAAGCAGCCCGTGCCGCACTTCGTGCCGTGCCCGCGTTGCGCCGAGCCGAAGCTGCCGCACCGCGCCTGCGCCGGCTGCGGGTACTATCGCGATCGGCTCGTGATCGAGGTCAAGGAAAAGGAGCAGCCTTGACGCGAGCGCGCGCGGCCTCGGCCGCGCTCGGCACCGCCGTCTCGTCGGATTCCCGCGCGGTCGGAGGTCGGGAGCCCCGCTAGGGGCTCGCCGTCATGCCTCGCATCGCCGTCGACGCGATGGGCGCGGACGCTTCGCCTCGCGTTGAGGTCGAAGGCGTCGTCGCGGCCGTGCGCGAGCGCGGCACGTCGGTCGTGCTCGTGGGCGACGAGGCGCGCCTGCGCGCCGAGCTCAAGGCGCTGGGCGCCGAGCGCGAGAAGATCGACGTCCTGCACGCCCCCGAGGTCATCACGACGCACGACGCGCCGTCAATGGCAGTCAAGCAGAAGAAGAAATCGTCGATGCGCATGTGCTTCGATCTCGTGAAGGCCCGCCAGGCCGACGCGGTCGTCTCGGCCGGCAACTCGGGCGCCATGATGGCCTGCGGGCTCTTCGTGCTGGGCCGGTTGCCTGGCGTCGAGCGGCCCGCCATCGTGACGACCTTCCCGACGAAGGCCGGCGAGTGCGCGCTTCTCGACATGGGCGCGAACGTCGACCCCAAGCCGGCCGTGCTCGCACAGTTCGGCGTGCTCGGCGCGGTCTACGCGCGGCTCTTGCACGGCAAGTCCCGCCCCAAGGTGGGGCTGCTCTCGAATGGCTCCGAGGAGCACAAAGGCACGGCCCTCACGCGCGACGCGCACGCGCTCCTCTCGCGCGCGAGCCAAGGCGATGCAGCGTTCTCGTTCGTCGGTTACGTCGAGGGCCGCGACATCTTCAAGGGCGAGGTCGACGTCGTCGTGACGGACGGGTTCACGGGCAACGTCGTCCTCAAGAGCGTCGAAGGCGCGGCCGAGGCCATCATGTCGATGGTGCGTGAGGAGGTCCTGCGCTCCGGGATCATCGCGAAGCTGGGCGCGGCGCTCATGACGTCGGCGCTGCGGCGCCTCAAGCGGCGCACGGACTACGCCGAGCACGGCGGCGCGCCCCTGCTGGGCGTCGACGGCGTCGCGCTCATCTGTCACGGCGGCTCGAGCGCGACCGCGCTCAAGAACGCCGTCTACGTCGCCGACCGGTTCGCGCAGATAGGGCTCGGGCAGGAGCTGACGGTCGCCATCGCACGGCACGGGTTTCTCTGGGAGGCCGATCCGGCCTCGACGAAGTCGGCGGGGGGGCTGTCGTGATTACGACGCGCATCATCGGCACGGGTCGCGGCGTCCCGCCGCGCGTGGTCACGAATGCCGACCTCATGAAGATGGTCGACACGTCCGACAAGTGGATCGTCGAGCGCACGGGGATCCGCGAGCGCCACATCCTCGAGCCCGGGCTCGCCGCGAGCGATCTCGGCACCGAGGCGGCGCGCGAGGCCTGCCGCAAGGCGGGCGTCGATCCGGAGACCGTCGACTGCATCATCGTCGGCACGATCTCGGGGGATTGCCCCTTTCCGTCGACGGCGACCTTCATCCAGAACAAGCTGGGCGCGCGGCCGGGCGGCTGCGCCTTCGACCTGTCGGCCGCCTGCGCGGGCTTCATCTACGGCCTGTCGATCGGTGACGCCTTCGTGCGGCGCGGGCAGTTCAAGCGCGTGCTCGTCATCGGCGTCGAGGTCCTGTCGCGCATCATCGACTGGACCGATCGCGGAACGTGCGTGCTGTTCGGTGACGGCGCGGGCGCCGTGCTGCTCGCGCCCGACGACAGCGGCAGCCGCGGCGTGCTGTCGACGCACCTCTACGCCGACGGCTCGCTCACCAACATCCTGCTGCAGCCCGCAGGCGGCAGCAAGGAGCCGCTCACGGCCGAGGGCATCGCCGGCAAGCGGCACCTCGTGCAGATGAACGGGCGCGAGGTCTACAAGCACGCCGTACGCAACATGACGCTCGCCTCCAAGGCGGCGCTCGACGCCAACGGCCTCGTGCCAGGCGACGTCTCGTGCGTCGTCGCGCACCAGGCCAACATCCGCATCCTCGAGGGCGTTTCGGAGCGCGTCGGCATCCCGCTCGAGCGCTTTTACATCAACATCGAGCGCTACGGGAACACGTCGTCCGCCTCGGTGCCGACGGCGCTCGACGAGGCGGTCGAGGTCGGCAGGATCAAGGAAGGCGACTTGCTACTCTTTTCTGCGATGGGCGGCGGGCTCGCCTGGGCTTCGGCCGCGGTGAGGTGGTAGGCGTGGCCAAGCTGGCGTTTCTTTTCCCCGGGCAGGGGTCGCAGAAGGTGGGCATGGGCCGCGCTCTTCGCGACGCGCACGCCGCCGCGCGGGCCGTCTTCGAAGAGGCGGACACGGCGCTCGGTTTTTCGATCTCGACGCTGTGCTTCGACGGTCCCGAGGCCGAGCTCACGCTGACGGCGAACCAGCAGCCGGCGATCCTCGCGACGAGCATCGCGGCGCTGCGCGTGCTCGAGGCCGAGACGGGCCTACGGCCCGCGGCCGTGGCCGGTCATTCGCTCGGAGAGTACTCGGCGCTCGTCGCGGCGGGCGCGCTCGCCTTGGCAGACGCCGTCCGTCTCGTGCACCTGCGGGGCCGGTTCATGCAAGAGGCCGTGCCTTCGGGCGTGGGCGCCATGGCGGCCGTCGTGGGCCTCGACGCCGAGGCCGTGGCGGCCGCTTGCGCCGAGGCCGCGCAGGGCGAGGTCGTGAGCCCCGCCAACCTCAACGGCGGCGGACAGATCGTCATCGCGGGCCACAAGGGCGCGGTCGAACGGGCGTGCGCTGGCGCGAAGGCGCGCGGCGCGAAGTTTGCGAAGCTGCTGGCAGTGAGCGCGCCGTTCCACTCCGGGCTCATGCAACCCGCGGCCGATCGCCTCGCGCGCGAGCTCGCCAAGGTGACTTTCGAGACGCCCAAGGTCCCCGTCGTCACTAACGTCGAGGCCGCGCCCAACATGAACGCGGCGCGGATCCCCGAGTTGCTCACGCGTCAGGTCACGGGCTCGGTCCGTTGGGAGGAGTCGGTTCGGGCCATCGCGGCGCTCGGCGTCACCCGGGCGATCGAGGTCGGGGCGGGCAGCGTCCTCGCGGGTCTCGTCAAGCGCATCACGTCCACGATCGAAGTTCACGGCGCGGCCGACCCCGACGCCATCGCGGCGCTCGGGCAGTCGCCCGTCGCACGGGAGGCAGCCCATGGGTGAGCTCGCTGGACGCGTCGCGGTCGTCACGGGCGGCTCGCGCGGGATCGGCCGCGCCATCGCGGCGGCGCTCGGCCGCGCGGGCGCGAAGGTCATCATCAACTACACGGCGAACGAGGACGCCGCCAACGCCGCCGCCGCGACCGTGACCGCCGCGGGGGGCGCGGCCGTCACGAAACGCTTCGACGTCGCCGACGCGGCCGCCGTCGACGCGGCGTTCAAGGAGATCGTCGCCACCGAGGGCGGTCTGCACATCCTCGTCAACAACGCCGGCATCGCCGTCAACACGCTCGTCCTCGGCGCGAAGGACGCCGACTGGAAGCGCGCGCTCGACGTCAACCTTAACGGCACGTTCCACTGTTGCCGCGCAGCCCTGCGCGCGCTCATGAAGGCCAAGGACGCGGGCCGCATTATTAACATCACGTCGATCACGGGCGAGACGGGCTCGGCGGGGCAGGCGCCGTACGCCGCCGCGAAGGCGGGCGTGATTGGACTCACGAAGACGCTCGCGCGCGAGTACGCCTCGCGCGGCGTCACTGTGAACGCGGTATCGCCGGGCTACATCGACACCGACATGACCGCGAACGAGCTGCCCGCGGACCGGCGCGTCGAATTGCTCAAGACCATCCCGCTCGGCCGCGTGGGGAAACCCGAGGAAGTGGCGGCCGCGGTGGCCTATCTCGCCGGTCCCGCCGCGAGCTACGTTACGGGGCAAGTCTTACGCGTCAACGGCGGGCTTTTCATGTAAGTTACGCCCGCCGGTCGCCCGGGGAGCGCACGGAATCTGCCGAAGCTCAGCACGTTTCAGACGGAGAGGATCAAAGCAATGGCCGACAATATTGAAGAGCGAGTTCGCAAGATCATCATCGAGCAGCTCGAGGTTGCGCCCGACAAGGTGAAGCCCGAGGCGACGTTCTCCGAGGACCTCAAGGCGGACTCGCTCGCGGTCGTCGAGCTCGTGCTCGCGCTCGAGGAACACTTCAAGATCGAGATCCCCGACGAGGACACGGAGAAGATCAAGACCGTGGGCGACGCGATCAACTACATCAAGTCGCACGCCAAATAGGGTTGCGGCGTCCGCGCGCGGCGCGGCGGCTTGTGGTCTCGGCCTCAAAGGCGGCCACCGGTCGAAGCACGACGCAACGGAAGTAAACCGAACAGTGAGGCCAACGGTAGTTCGATGAAAAGAAGGGTCGTCGTCACCGGCGTCGGGCTCGTCACGCCCGTCGCCATAGGCACCGAGGAAACGTGGAAAGGGCTCGTGTCTGGTCAGTCAGGCATCGGACCCATCACGCACTTCGACCACACGGCGTTCGCGACGCACTTCGCGGGCGAGGTCAGAGGGTTCGATCCGACGCGCTGGATGTCGTCACGCGACGCGAAGAACGTCGACCCGTTCATCCAGTACGCAGTCGGCGCGGCCTCCCTCGCCATGGAGGACGCCGGCCTCAAGATCGATCCGTCCTTCGCCGAGCGCGTCGGGTGCTTCGTGGGCGCGGGCCTGGGCGGCGTCACGACGATCGAGGCGACGAGCCGCACGCTGGCCGAGAAGGGTCCGCGCCACGGCATCTCGCCGTTCTTCGTGCCGATGATCATCGTGAACCTCGCGCCCGGGCAGATCTCGATCCGCTTCGGCGCGAAGGGGCCCAACCTCTCGCAGGTGTCAGCTTGCTCGACGGGCGCGCACGCCATCGGCGACGCCCTCCGCGTCATCCAGCGGGGCGACGCCGACGCCATGATCTGCGGCGGTACCGAGGCCACCGTGACGCCGCTCGGCGTGGGCGGCTTCAACAGCATGCGCGCGCTCTCGACGCGCAACGACGCGCCCCAGCAGGCCTCGCGGCCGTTCGACAAGGATCGCGACGGGTTCGTCATCGCCGAGGGCGCGGGCATCGTGACCATCGAGGAGCTCGAGTTCGCCAAGCGGCGCGGCGCCAAGATCTACGCCGAGCTCACGGGCTACGCGCTCAACGCCGACGCCCACCACATCACGGCGCCGGCGCCGGAGGGCGAGGGGGCGCAGCGTTGCATGAAGCTCGCGCTCAAGGACGCGGGCTTGCAGCCCGCCGACGTTGGCTACATCAATGCCCACGGCACGTCGACCAAGATGAACGACGCCAACGAATCGTTCGCCATCAAGAAGGTGTTCGGCGACGCCGCGCGCTCGGTCATGGTCAGCTCGACGAAGTCGATGACGGGACACATGCTGGGCGCGGCCGGTGGCGTCGAGACCGCGATCTGCGCGCTCACGCTCTCGCGCGGGGTCGTGGCGCCGACGATCAACTACACGACGCCGGACCCCGACTGCGACCTCGACTACGTGCCCAACACGGCGCGCGAGGCGCGCGTCAAGCACGCGCTCTCGAACAGCTTCGGCTTCGGCGGCACGAACGCCTGCCTCGTCCTCTCACGCTGGGACGGTTGAGCCACCGCGGCGAGGGGCTGTCGCGGGCGAGACACCGCTGCAGGCCAGACGCTCCCCCGGGCGCACCTGCGCTCGACCCGGGCGCGGCCTGAGGCCGCCTATTTAGCGTCGTTCAGCCGGCCCCACCGAGCTCGGCTTCGGCCCGGAGCCAGTCTTCCTCGGCATGGCCGGGCTCGCCGCCCCGCGCGAGGTAGAGCTCGTACGAACGAGCCGCGATCTCCTCGTGAGAGGGCGCGCGTCGCGGCGTCTTGATGCCGGCACCGCCGTTGCTGGTCTTCACCATCGGCGCGGAGGTCTTGTCGGCCTTCACCGTCTTTCGTCCCATGATCTTCATGGCACGAGATTCTAATGCTCGATCGCGGCCATGCCGAAAAAATACATTGTTAAATGCTCGTCAACGTCCGGCGCGCACCGCCTCGACGTCGTCGGGTGCTTTGGGGATGGCCGCGGTGAGGACGTCCGCGCCATCGGCGGTAACGAGCACGTCGTCCTCGATGCGAATGCCCCGGATGCCCGCGAAAGTCGCGAGGCGCGCGCGATCGAGGCGGCCCGCGGCCTTCTTCGAGAGCGCGGGATCGTTCAGGATCGCGGGCACGACGTAGAGGCCGGGCTCGATCGTGACGGCCATGCCCGGCGCGAGGTCGCGGTCGAGGCGTAGGTTGCGCAGACCGAACTCCGTGGCGCGCTGACGTCCGGGGGCATACCCCGCGCGATCGCCCAGATCCTCCATATCGTGGACGTCCAGACCGATGAGGTGGCCGACGCCGTGCGGGAACAGCAGCGCGAGGACGCCGTCGGCGACGAGCTCGATGGGGTTGCCGCGCAGCACGCCGAGCTCGCACAGGCCGCCCGCGAGCGCCTGGCAGGCGAGCAGGTGGATGTTCCGGTAGCGCGCGCCGGGCGTCACGGCCGAGATGGCCTGGCGCTGCGCCGAGAGCACCACCTGATAGAGCTCGCGCTGCGGCGTCGAGTATCTTCCGTTCACGGGCCACGTGCGGGTGACGTCGCCGGCCCAGCCACCGGGCGTCTCAGCGCCCACGTCGCAGAGCAGCAGATCGTCTTCGGCGAGGACGTTGTCGTGTCGCTCGTTGTGCAGGACCTCGCCGTGCACGGTGACGATCGACGGATAGGCGCAGGTCATGCCGCGCGCCGAGAGGGCGGCCTCCATCGTGGCGCGCACGGCCGCCTCCGTGAGCCCGGCGCGCGTCACGCGCATGCCGGCGCGGTGGGCCGCCGCGGTGGCCTCGGCGGCCCGTCGCAGCTCGGCGACGGCGGCGTCGTCGTGCACGAGGCGCAGCTCGATGAGCGCGTCGGCGAGGGGCGCGTCGAGCACGTCGAGCACGCCGCGCCGGATCTCGCGGCCGAGGAGGCGCGACTGCTCGGCGCAGGTCTCGAGATCGGGCGCGGGCAGCGTCGCGACGGCGCGCCCGCGGATGTTGGCGGGCAGGCGGGACAGCGGCCGCGCGGGGCAGCCGGCCTCCTCGGAGATGGCGTCGAGCGACGACTGAGGCCCTTCCCAGAGCGCGTCGTCGGCGCCGGGCTCGGGCAGATAGAGCGTCCAGCCGGCGCCGTCGTAGAAAGCCACCGCGCCCCGCAGCGGCAGCGCGAAGAGATACAAGAAATGGCTGCTCGCGCGGAAGGGATAGAGATTGGCGGCGTAGTTGCGCGGCCGCGGCGTCCCGGCGGCGATGAGCGCCGGACGATTCCCGAGCTGCGCGGCTAGCCGCCCGCGCCGGCGCTCGCAGGCTTCGCGCTGCTCGGGTTCCATCGGCGGCAGTATACATACGGTCAGGTGCGCCGCGGACGTGGAGGAGCTGGCGGCGGCGGCGTCGCGGTGGCGCCGTCTTCGGGCCAGGGGTGGCGCGGGTAGCGGCGGCCGAGCTCGCGTCGCAGCGCCGGGTAGTGCTGCGTCCAGAAGTTGGCGAGGTCGCGCGTCACTTGCACGGCGCGGCCATTCGGCGCGAGCAGGTGCAGCGTCAGCGGCACGCGGCCGCCGCCCACGGTCGGTCCCGCGCGCATGCCGAAGAAATCTTGGAGGCGCGACTCGATCCAGGGCGGCTGGCCCGCGACGTAGTTGACGCTGACGCTGCGTCCGCCGGGCAGCGTCGCGCGCTCGGGCGCGAGCGCGCGCAAGACGCGCTGGGCCTCGGCGCCGAGCGCCTCGAGCGCGGCGGCGGCGAGGTTGACGTCGCCGAGCTCTGCGAACCCGCGACGTCCGACGCAGGCCAGGCGCAGCAGCGCCTCGAGGTCGTCGGCCGCGAAGGCGGGGAGGGCCCCGTCCGGCGCGAGCGCTCGCGCGAAGGCGAGCCGGGCCAGCAGGCGCGGCAGCTCCTCGGCGCCGGGCAGGCGGTCAAGACCGCGCGCGAGCGCCGCCGCGGCGAGCAGGCGGCTCGTCTGCTCGCCGGGCGGCGCCGGCGTCACGGTCTCGTCGAGCGCGAGTGCGCCGAAGCGCAGGCCGGCGCGCCGTTCAACGCGCTCAGTCTCGGCGTTCCAGCCGAGCGTGTCGATCTCTTCTACGCGGTCGGCGCAGACGTCCAGCAGCCACTCGGGCTCG
>DATKFB010000170.1:0-2375 GCA_035544435.1 Polyangia bacterium | reverse complement strand
CGGCTTCGGCGCGCGGCTGCTCGAGTTCGTCGCCCAGGCGGGCGAGACGCTCGGCCGCGGCATCGCCGAGGTGCTCGATCGGACGCGCGACGAGCGCAAGGCACGCGGCGCCGCGAGCGACTCGCGGGCCGACGTCGCTGCCGTCGACGTCGCGCTCAAGGACGTCCGTGCGCTCGACGAACGCATCGCCGATATTCGCCAGCGCGTGTGGGAGGCGGGCGACGAGACGGGCGCGGCGGCCGACGAATCGCGCGCGGGTGGCTGATGGGCATCATCGACCGCATCGCCGGCACGCTCGACGAGCTGGCCGGCGACGGAGAGGGCGCCGCGCGCGACGAGATCGCGCTCGCCTTCGCCATGGCCGAGCGGGGCGACGTCGCCGAAGCGGAGGCGCGCCTCGCCGACGTCGCCGCGCGTTTCCCGAAACTCGGACCGGCGTTCTTCCACCTCGGCCGCCTGCGCGCGCGGCGGGGCGCCCTCGAGGACGCCGTGACGGCGCTCGGCAAGGCCGTCGATCTCGACCGCGACGGGGCCGAGGCGTGGGCCGTGCTCGGCGACGCGCTCGCGCGGCTCGGCCGCACCGAGCCCGCGCGCGATGCCCTCCGCCACGCGCTCGCGCTCGCGGCCTCCGCCGAGCTACGCGGGCGGGCGCACGCGACGCTCGGCCGCGTCCACGCCGACGCCGGCCAGCTCGGCAAGGCCGTGCGCGACTTCCGCAAGGCGCTCGAGCTTCTGGGCGACGACCCCGAGGTCGGGCTCGCGTACGGCCGGGCCCTCGCGCGGCTCGGCGAGCCCGAGGCCGACGAGTGGCTCACGCGCGCGGCGCGCCGCGCGGACGCGCCGCCGGCGCTTTTCGCCGAAGCCGCCGCGGCGGCCGCCGACGCGGGCCTCGCCGAACGCCTGCTGCGCGAGGGCCTCGCGCGGGCCCCCGAGGACGGCGGCTTGCGCGTGGCGCTTGCGCGTCATCTGGCGCGGGCGGGACGGGCCGACGAGGCGCTCACGCTCGCGCTCACGAGCGTCGCCTCCGACTCGACCTCCGCGCCGGCGCTCGCCGCGCTCCGCGAGGCGTACGCGGCCTCGGCGCGCTGGCGTGAAGCGCTGGCCGTCGCGCGCCGCGAGACCGACCTCGGCGTTCCGCCCGCGCCCGCGACGCGTCTCGCGCTGGCGCTCGCCGCGCACGACCGCGACGACCTCGGGCGCCTCGCGGCCAATGACGGCGCCGGCGCCGACGCGGGCCAACCGATCCCAGTGGACGCGCTCAGGTCCTTCCTGGGCGGAACCGCGAGCAACGACGCGCTCGTGGCCCTCGCGCGCCTCGCGCCCGACGAGGCGGCGCGGCGCTTCGTCGTCTCCGCGCACGCGCCGGCTCCGCCGCCCGACGGGAACCTCATCGGCCTCCTGCGGTGGGCGCACGAGCTCGCCGCGCGGACGCCCGCGCTCGTCGCCCTGGCCGTCGACGTGGGACGCGCGCTCGAGGCCTTCGATCGTCCGCTCCTCGTCGCCGTCATGGGCGAGTTCAACGCGGGCAAGTCGTCCTTCGTCAACGCGCTCGTCGGTGAGGAGATCGCGCCCACGGGCGTGACACCCACGACGGCCACGGTGAACGTGCTGCGCCACCGGCCCGCGGCGGGAGGCCGGGTCGTCTACCACGACGGCACCGTGCGCGACCTCGGCGCCGCCTCTGTGGGCCCGTTCCTGCGCGAGCTCTCCGAGGCGCAAGCCGCGGCCGTGCGCGTCGTCGAGATCTTCCACCCTCTCGAGGCCCTCCGTCGCGTCGAGATCGTCGACACGCCCGGCCTGAACTCGATCCGCCCCGAGCACGAGAAGGTGGCGCGCGACTTCCTCGTCGAGGCCGACGCGCTCGTCTGGGTGTTCGCCATCGGCCAGGCGGCGAAGGCCTCGGAGAAGGAGGCGCTCGCGCTCGCACACGCCGAGGGCAAGCACGTCCTCGGCGTCCTCAACAAGATCGACGGCGCGAGCGACGAGGACGTCGAGACCGTGGCTCGCCACGTGCGGGGTGGCGTAGGTACGCTCGTCGACGACGTGATCCCCTTCTCGGCGACGCGCGCCCTCGAGGCGCGCCGCGCCGGGCGGCCCGACGCGGCCACGGACGCGCTCGAGGCGGCGCTCGAGCGGCACTTCTTCGGCCGGGCGCGCGACCTCAAGCGCGCCACGGCGCTCGCGGCCCTGCGGCGCTTCGCGAGCGCGGCGCAGGCCGCCGCGCCGCCGGCGCCGGGCCTCGACTTCGGCGCGCGCCGCGCCGCGCTCGACGTCCTCGACGAGCGCCTGCTCGGCGCGCTCGCCCGCGAGCGCATCGCCCTGCGCGCGCGCATCGACGAGACCTATCGCATCGCGGCCTTCGAGGTGCGTGACTT
>DATKFB010000169.1:0-3026 GCA_035544435.1 Polyangia bacterium | reverse complement strand
ACGGATCCAATCACCCCCGAACGGACGTCATCACGAGCGGGCACGGAGTCGGCCTCCGGAACAGGTCTTGGGAGCTCGAAACCCGATCAATCTATTGAGACGTTCGCCCGGCGGCAAACGGAAACCAGGGAGAACCGGAAGGGGAGCGGCAGCAAGAACCGGGACGCGAAAGAACGACTATACTCGCGCCTCGCGTTCGAGATAGTCAAGCAAGGACTGACTCTTTTCGCGAATGCTTTTCCGCAGTTCCCGCGTGTCGCGGCGTTCTGCGAAGAGCTCTTCGGCAACCTGCAGCGCCGTGAGAACGGCAACGGCCTGCGTATCGACGGTGCGTGTCCCCTTCTGCACCTCGCGCATCTTGGCGTCGATGAAGGACGCGATCGTCTTGACCCAGCGCTCGTCCTCGTCGGTCTTGAGCGAGTAGCGAACGCCGGCGATTTGCACGCTGACCGAGCGCTTCACCGGGACACCATAGCATGGGTGTACGTCTGGTCGGACGCGAGCCGGCCCGCCTCGTCCCAGCGGCGCCATCGTCCGTCACGCTCGCCGTCGTCGTAGGCGCCGTCGGTCTTCGCGCGGCCGTTTTCGTACCACTCCCGAAACAGCCCCTGGCGCACGCCGGATTCGTACATGACCTCGCGCGCGAGCCCGCCGCCCTCGTACCAGAACAGCCATGTGCGCACGCGAAAACCGTCGCGATCGTAGTGACCGAGAACGCGCGGCTTGCCGCTGCCGTACCAGACGGCGAAGGTCGGCAGCTCCTCCTGCCGGATCGTGCGCGTGAGTGTGGGATCGGCGGAGGCCAGCTTGATGATGAGCGAGTCGGTGGGCGCGAGGACGTCGACGGCGGGCTGGTCAGCGCCGCGCGGGGGAAGCTCGATCCTCTTCTCGACGAGCGCGCCGTCCTCCCAGCGATCCCGCCGCCAGGCCGGGCCTTCGCTCGGATAATAGAACCACTCGCCGAAGCGCGCGCCGTCGACGTAGACGCCCTCGATCATCTTGGCGCCGCTCTCGTAGTAACGCACCTCGAGGCCCTGGCGCACGCCGTCGTCGCGGCGGCACCACTCGGCCTCGGCGCCGCCGCTGAAGACGCGGCGCTGAGGGCCCGTGCCCGCGGGGCACGCGATCTGAATCTCCGCGCACGCCCACAGCGTCGCGACGACGGCCACCGCGAGCCCCGCGAAGGCGAGCGCGCGCTTCACGCGCGCCCCGGGAGCGCCGCGGGTGAGAGCGTGCGGGGCGCCCGCTCGAACCACGCGAGGGCCGGCGGCGGCGTCGCCTCGGCGGTCAGGACGAAGGCGTTGTGAGACGACAGGCCGAAGCGCTCGCCGAGGCGGCGCAGGCGCTCGAAGCCGAAGCCGTAACCCGAGTAGAGCGGCAGCAGCACGACCCGCTGCACGGTCAGACCCGCCGCGGAAAACTCGCGCTCCCAGGCGCGCGCGCCGAAGCCGCGCCACTCCGAGAGGTTGCCCGGGTACTCGCCGTGCGGCTGCGGGACGACGTTCTGGAGTATGAGCCGCAGCGTGAGCCGCCGCTCGTCGCTCCAGCGATTGGTGTCGAGGGCCTGCGCCGACGCGGGCCCGGCCAGCGCGCGCGGCCGCAGCGCCCGCCCGGCCGCGTCGAGCAGGAGGTCGATGCCGCCCACGAGGTGGTGCGGGTAATAGAAGAGCAGCTGCAGGAGCTTCCAAGTCCGAGAAGGCATGATGTGCACCATGACGCCGCCGGGCCGCAGGCAGCGGCGCAGCTCCCGGTACACGGCCGACAGATCGCGGATGTGCTCGAGCACGCTCGACGAAAAGATGAAGTCGAACGAGACGTCCGCGAACGGCAGCCTCGCGGCGTCGCAGACAAGGCGGCGCACGCCGCCGGGCAGCAAGCTCGAACCGTCTGCCAGGCGCGGGCGGTAGGAGTCCGTCGTCACGAACGATCGGCAGTGCGCGGCGACGAGCGAGGCCAGGAAGCCGTCGCCGCCGCCGATCTCGAGCCCGTCACCGAGCCCGCTCGCCGGAACGGCCTCGAAGACGGCGGCGAACTCGCGCCGGCGCTGACGCGTGCGCGCCGACGGCCACGGCTCGCGGATACGCATGCGGCGCAGTATGGCCTCGGGCCGCGCCGCGAGGCAATCGGAGCAAAAGGGGGCGTCAGGCCGCCTGGTCGGGCGCCCAGGGCACGAGGCCCGTGATCGAGAGGCCGCGCGCGTCGGTCGCGACGAGACACGCCGGCAGCGGGAAGCTCGGCGACACCTCGCTGCCGTCGCTCGTCGTCGTGGCGATGCGCGCGCTGTCCTTGTTCTCGGCGGTCTTGCCGCTCACGAGGGCCGAAGGATTGGCGAAGCTCGCGAGCGTCCAGCGAATGGGCAGCGCATAGCCGCGACGCCACAGATCGATCATCGATCTATGGATCTCCGCCAACACGCCGTCGTCCATCTGCTCGACCACTCTCTTCATCCCGTCGGGCTCCAACCGTATCGAACATATCTGCCTCGGCCGTTTCGCGCTTTCCTGAAGATGCCCTCCCGAGGGACACGGTTACGTGACGTTTTCCCGTCATCTCGACGTCAAGGCGCGAACCAACCCGTGTCTCCACGCGTAGACGAGGATCAATAGAGACACGAACGTGACGGCGCGCAAGATGCGAGCATTCCGTACACGTCGGCGCAGTACCCCGTAGTAGGCCACGGCGTCGCTCTCCGCGAGCTTCGCGAGGACCCGCTCCTGCTGGCGGAGGCGCACGTTGTCGCGCGCGCGCGCCCCCACGAGGATGACGAGGCCCAGCATGAGGAGCGTGCTCATGCGCGCCCCGCCCTCACGGCCCGCGTCCCAGCGTCGCGAGGACGACGACCGCCGCCACGGCGGCGAGCGCGAGCAGCGCCGTCACGGCGACCATGAGCCGCTCGTCCCGGGCGCGCGTCGCCTCGTAGTAGTCGCGCGCTTGCCGTCCGGGCAGCCGTTCGATGAGCTTGAGGCGCTGCCGCTCCTGCCACAGCTGCGCGGCGGTCGTCAGTCCGGCGACGACGACGAGGATCA
>DATKFB010000168.1:0-8447 GCA_035544435.1 Polyangia bacterium | reverse complement strand
GCCGACCTCACCGACGCGGAGGACGAGCGCGGCGAGTGACGGCGCCGCCCGGACGCGCCCGCGCCCCGCGACCGTCAGCCAGCGCGGCCGAAGCGGGTCACCGAGAACGGCGCGAGGTCAACCGCGCTTCCGCCCGTGGCGACGAGCTCGGCGATGGCCTCGGCCGTTACTGGCGCGAGGAGAATACCGTTGCGAAAGTGTCCGGTCGCGAGCACGAGCCCGCGCACGGGCGTCTGCCCCAGCACGGGCAGGTAGTCCTCCGTGTAGGGACGGAAGTTCGACCAGCTCCCCGTGACGGGCGCGTCGGCGAGCGCGGGCACGAGCGTGCGCGCGAGGCCCAGGATCTCGGCGAGGCCACCCACGGTGACCTCCTTGCGAAAGCCGGCCATCTCGACCGTGCTGCCGGCGAGCACCGTGCCGTCGCGTCGGGGCACGAGGTAGCCGCGCCCGTGGACGGAGAGGACGTGCCGGAACAGCGGCGGGCGCGTCTCGATCGACGCGAGCTGGCCGCGCGCGGGACGGACGACGGACGCCGGCACGCCGGCGCCCTCGACGAGGCCGGACCAGCTCCCGGCGGCGACGACGACGGCGCCGGCGGCGAGCACCTCGCCGTCGAGCTCTACGCCCTGGGCGACGCCACCGCGCACGACGACGCGGCGCACGTAGCGACCCTGCAAGAAGCGCGCGCCCGCGACGGCCGCGGCCTGCGAGAACGCGCGCGCCAGCTCGCGCGCGTTGACCTGCGCGTCGTCGGCGAAGCGCAGCGCGGCCCGCACCTCGGGGCCGACCTTGGGCTCGAGCTCGAGCAGCGCCTCGGCAGACAACGACTCGACGCGCAGGCCGCGCGCCATTTGCCAGGCGCGCCGCGCCGTGAGCCCGGCGGCGCCCGCGCCGTCGAGCGCGAGCGCCAGCACGCCCGACTTGACGTAGCCGATGTCGATGCCGGTCACGTCGCGGAGCTCGGCGGCCAGCGCCGGGTAGAGGGCGCGGCTGCGGAGGCCGAGGTCGAGGAGCGGCCCCGGCGCCTCGGCCTCCATCTGGGGACCGAGGATGCCCGCCGCGGCGCTCGAGGCTTCGGCCCCCGGAATGCCGCGCTCGATGACGGTGACGGCCAGGCCGCGCGCTGCCAGACGCAGCGCGACCGCGCATCCCATTATGCCGCCGCCCACGATGGCAACGTCTGACGGGCTCCCGCTCGCTGCCGCTCGCGAACCCCGGACCGCCTCGCCCAGGCCAGCAAAGCTGGCCTGGTCTCGCATGGTGGATTGATCGTCGTCCTTCGACATGACTCAAATGCCGTCCGTGGGGGCCGCCGTTCGCTGGAGCTTGCCCTCGAGCACCTTGGACGTCCACACCTGGTTGTCGGCGTCCACGATGAGGGCCCCGCAGTCGGGGAAGTCGTCGACGAGGGCGAGGCCCTTCTTGGGCCCGAGGATGAAGACGGCGTCGTCGAGCGCGTCCGCGAGGAAGGCCGTGGGCGCGTAGATCGTCACCTCGCGCGATGCCGTCGCGGGGTAGCCCGTCTTCGGATCGATGATGTGGTGATATCTCCGGCCCGCGATGACGAATGACCGCTCGTAGTCGCCCGCCGTCGAGAAGGCGTGGTCCTTGATGGGCATGCGGCCGATGATGTCGCGCGGGCCGCCGCGCGGATTGCGCACGCCCACCATCCAGCTCGCCGCGCCCTTCTGTCCGGCCACGAAGAGATCGCCGCCCACCTGCACCATGAAGTCCGCGAAACCGTCGCGGCGCAGCGCGTCCGCGCAACGGTCAACGGCGTACCCCTTCGCGATGCCGCCGAGGCCGATGCGCATCTGGGCGCGGCGGAGCTTGACGGTGCGCGCGGCGCGGTCGACGAGGACGCCGCGCCAGTCGATGAGCTTTCGCCGGCGTTCGATCTCGGCCGGCGGTGGGACCTTGGGGTCGAGATCCTCGTCGAACTTCCAGAGCCCTTTCATGGCCGCGAAGGTGATGTCGAAGGCCCCCTCGGAGCGGCGCGACATGTCCAGTGCCTCCTCGATCACGGCGAGCGTCTCCGGGTCCACCTTGACGGCGCGCTTGCCGGCGGCCTCGTTGATGCGCACGACGTCGCTGGGCGTCCACGCCGGTCGCTTCCAGTCCGTCATGAGTCGTTCGATGCGGTCGAGCTCGGCGCGCGCGTCCACGAACGCCTTCTTGGCGCGCGTCGCGTCCGCCGTCCAGATCGTCACCGTCGCCTCGGTGCCCATGACGCCGAATGATTCGGCGATGGGCGCCGCCGGCGCGTCGGCCGGTCCGGGCCCGAGGACGAGCGCGGCCAGCATGCGAAGAACGGGCAGGAGGGCGCCGGGCGCGGGCATCGACGTCCGAACATACCACCCGTGTCGGCCATTCCCGCGGCGCATGGAACGACGGTGATAGACTGCGGCCGATGACCCAGACGACGGTCACGGGCCGCGTGCGCGCCACCCTGCGCTTGAAGGCGGGCGGCGCCGACGGCGCGCACGTCGTCGCGACCTCCTGGGCGAGCGATCGATCATTCCCGCGCACGACGGGCGCCGCCGTTCCGTTCGAGCTCGAAACGGGCGACGGCACGATCTACCGCGTCGACCCGTTCGAGGCGCTCGTCGCCCTGCCCGTGCGGCAGAGGAACCTGCGCGCGGGCGTGCGACACGAGGCTGCCTGGATCGCCGTCGCCGACGAGATCACGGTCGAAGGAGAGCTCGAGCGGGCCGGCCGCGCGCGCGCGCCGGCCCTGCGTGCGCGCCGCATCGCGCTCACGAATACGGAGGGGGCCGGCGCCCTGCACCGCCTGCCGCCGCGCACCCTCCAGCGCGGAGACAGCGAGAAGATCGAGGCGCCCGCCCCGCTCGCGCCTCCGCCCGTCGCAACCGTGGCGGCGGCGCCCGTCGGCGGCGAGCTGCCCGCGCCGGTCGCCGACGAGGCATCTTCTTCGAACGACGCGACGGATGGTCCGCGCCGCCCGAAGAAGAAACGCCCCGACTCCTCGGGGACGCCCACGCCCGTGCAGTGACGCGCGCTACGGCGCGTCGGCGGCGAGCGCGCGCACGAGAGCGGCGCCACGTGGCCCCGTGCCCGCAAGGGAGACGTCGCGCGCGCCGCCGGGCTCGATCGCGATCGTGAGCTCGATGCGGTCGGAGGGCGCCGCGTCGGGGAAGCGGTCGAGCCACTCGATGGCGACGGCCGCGCGGTCGAAGGCGTCGTTGAGGCCGAGCTCGAGCAGCTCGGCGGCGTGGGTGATTCGATAGAGATCGGCGTGGACGAGGGGCACGCGCCCCGGGTGCTCGTTGACGAGCGCGAACGTCGGGCTCGCGACATGGCGCTCGGCAGGCACGCCCGCGCCGCGCGCGAGGCCCTGCACGAACGTGGTCTTCCCAGCGCCGAGCGGCCCCACGAGCGACACGACGTCGCCCGGCCGCAGGGCGCGGCCGAGCCGCTCTCCGAGCGCCTGCATCGCCTCTGCGGTCTCGGCGCGCACGACGAGCGAGGCGGTCACGGCCGTCAGAGCTTGATCTTCTCGAAGTGGACGAGATCGGCGAAGGCCTGGAAGCGCTCGCGGATCTGGCCGAGATCGAGGCTCTTGAACCGATCGAGGCTGAAGTCCTCGACCGAGAAGGAGGCGAGAACCGAGCCCATGATCATGGCGGTGCGGATCGTCGCGGGGCTCGTGTCGCCCTCGTGCGTGAGCCAGCCCATGAAGCCCCCCCCGAACGAATCGCCCGCGCCCGTCGGATCGACGACGTTCTCGATGGGGAAGGCGGGCGCCGCGAAGACGCCGGCCTCGTGGAAGAGCAGCGCGCCCGCGTCGCCGCGCTTGATGACGACGGCGCGCGGCCCGAGCTTGCGGATGGCACGCGCCGCTGCCGGGAGGTTGGCCTCGCCCGAGAGCTGACGCGCCTCCTCGTCGTTAAGGAGCAACATGTCGACGCGCTCGAGCAAGCGCAGGAGCGCGTCGCGCTTGCCCGAGATCCAGAAGTTCATGGTGTCGCACGCCACGAACTTGGGCTTCTGCGACTGCTCGAGCACGGCGAGCTGGAGGACCGGATCGATGTTCGCGAGGAAGACGTACTCGGAGCCCGCCCAGGCGAGCGGCAGCTTCGGCTGAAAGTCCTGGAAGACGTTGAGCTGCGTGTCGAGCGTCGTGCGCGTCGAGAAGTCCGACGCGTACACGCCCGACCACCGGAACGTGCGGCCCGGGACACGCTCGAGGCCCCCGAGGTCGATGTCGCGCCCCTCGAGGAGCCGCGTGTGCTCGCCGGGAAAATCCGTGCCTACGACGGCCGTGAGACGCACAGGCGCGAGGAACGAGGCCGCCACGGAGAAGTAGGACGCGGCGCCGCCCAGGACCTCGCTGCGCTTGCCGGCGCGCGTCTCGACGGTGTCGAGCCCCACCGAACCGACAACGAGCAGCGACGACTTCGACTGGCCTGCAACTGAGCTCTTCACAGATACCTCCCGTAGAGTGTCCGCAGCCGCTCGCGCGTGGACGCGGGAATGGCTTCGGGCGCGGTCATGATGGCGTGCGCGGCGGCCTCACCGCAAGCGCACCTGCGGGCACCGACGTCGGCGAGGGCCGGGAGCACGCGGCGAATGACGTCGCGCGCGCGCGCGACGTTGGCGAGCAAGGTCGCGACGACGGCGTCGGCCGTGACCGGCGCCTCGTCCTCGTGCCAGCTGTCGAAGTCGGTCACGAGCGCAAGCACCGCGAAGCACAGCTCCGCCTCGCGGCAGAGCTTGGCCTCGGTGACGGCCGTCATGCCGATCGTGTCGGCGCCCCACGAGCGGTGCAGGCGCGATTCGGCGCGCGTCGAGAACTGTGGCCCCTCCATGCACACGTACGTGCCGCCCTGGTGCACGAGCGGCCCGCGCGGCGCCGCGGCGCCGGGCTCGCGGTCGCCGGCTTCGTCATTGCGGGCTTCGCGGTTGCGGGATTCGCGCGGCGCCTCGGTGAACCCCGCGGCGCGCGCGGCGACCGCGGCGGCGGCCGCGAGCTCGCCGCACACGGGCTCGGCGAAGCTGACATGCCCGACGACGCCATCGCCGAAGAAGCTCGTGGCGCGGCGGTACGTGCGGTCGATGAACTGGTCGACGAGCACGACGTCACCGGGCGCGACACCTCCTCGGAGCGACCCGACGGCCGATATCGAGAGCACGCGCTCGGCGCCGAGCTGCTTGAGCGCGTGAACGTTCGCCCGATAGTTGATCTCCGACGGCAAGAAGCGGTGTCCGCGGCCGTGGCGCGGCAGGAAGAGCAGGCGCGAGTCGCCCAGGCGGCCCGCGACGACGGGGCCGGACGGATCGCCGAAAGGCGTCGAGACGCCGTGCTCGCGCACGTCCTCGAAGCCTTCGAGCTCGTAGAGGCCGCTGCCTCCCAGAACGCCGAGAATCATGGTTTGCTTGACCGGGGATGTCTCTATCATCGAACGACGGCGACGTCATCGAGTACCTCGTCGCCCACGGGGCCTACGTCGAGGCGGCCCGCGTCTGCGTCGAGCGCGGGGATCTCGCGCGCGCCGTGCAGCTCTACGAGCGGGTCTGGCGCTTCGCCGACGCGCTGCCCCTCGCCGAGCGCCTCGGCGACCCGGCGCTGGCCGTACGGCTCGCGCTCGACGCCAACCTCCCCGCGCGCGCCCTCGAGATCGCCGCGACGATCGGCGCCGACGCGCCCGAAGCTCTGCGTGCCGTCGGCGAGGCCTTCGCGTACCGCGGCCGTCCATTCGAGAGCGCGCGCGTCTTCGAACGCGCCCTCGAGTGGGCGCGCGCGGCGGACCTGTATCGCCGCGCCGGCGCGCCGCTCGACGAGGCCCGCGCGCGCGAGGCCGCCGGACAGCTGCGCGAGGCGGGGCTGCTCTATGAGCGCCTCATCGCGCAGGGCGCCGAGACCGAGGTCGCGGCGGCACGCCTCGCGCTCGGCCGGCTGCTGGCGCGCCTCGGCCGGCCCGAGGAGGCGGCGCGCCTGCTGCAGGCGGCGGCGCGCCACGCGGCGGCGCGGACGGCGGCGCTGCGCGCGCTCTGCGCACCCCTGCTCGCGCTCGGCCTTCGGGGCGCCGCCGTCGAGGTCCTCGCCCGCCTGCGGCGCGACACGCCGTCGCTGCCGGCGTCGCCCGACCAGTTCGTCGCGCTCGAGGAGGCCGAGCTCGCCGCCACGAGCCGCGCGCCGCGAGGCGCCGACGGCGCGCGCCGATTCCGCATCGGCAAGCTGCTCGGCGCTGGCGCCACGGGACGTGTCTACCTGGCAGACGACACGCTCCTCGGCCAGCCCGTCGCCCTCAAGCTCTTGACGGTCGGCGCGGCCGCCTCGGGGCCCGAGCGCCAGGCCTACCTCCGTTACGCGCGCGAGGCCGAGGCCGCGGGACGCCTCCGCCACCCGAACATCGTCGCGCTGCACGACACCGATCCCGCGCTCGGCCTGTTCGTCTTCGAGCTCATGCCGGGCGGGACGCTCGCCGAGCGCGTCGACGCCGAGGGTCCGCTGTCGGTGGCGCACGCGCGCCGCCTCGCGCTCGACCTGCTCGCGGCGCTGGGCGCCGCCCACGAGCGCGGCATCGTTCACCGCGACGTCAAGCCGCCCAACGTCTTTTACGACGCCGCCGGCAACGCCAAGCTCGGCGACTTCGGCGCCGCGCACCTGGCGGACTTCGGCCAGACCCAGACGGGCGGGTTCTTCGGCACGGTGGCGTACATGGCGCCCGAGCAGATCACGGGCGGAGCCATCGGCGTCGCGGCCGATCTCTACGCGCTCGGGGTCACGCTGTTCCAGGCGCTGACGGGCCGGCCACCCTTCCTGGGGCCGGACCTCGTCGCCCAGCACCTCGGTGAGGCTCCGCCCACCGCCTCGTCGCTACGACCGGAGCTGTCGCGCGCGCACGACGACGTGCTCGCGCGCGCCCTCGCGAAGGCGCCCCAGGACCGCTTCGGGTCAGCCGCCGAGATGACGGCCGCGATCGCGGCCTGGCCGACGGAGGCTGCGGCGTCCGTGGTCGCCGCCGCGCCTGCGCCCGTCGTGCCGCTCGAGGACGCCGCGATCGCCGACGACGTCCGCGAGCTCGGAGTCACGGCGCGCGGGCGCCTCCTCACGAGGCGCGACCCGCGCACGGCGCGCCTGGTCCTCGTCGAGCAGCGCACCCTGCCCGTCGACGACGCCGCCCTCGCCGACGTTCGCCGGCGAGCGGCGGCGGGCGGTCCCCACGTGCAGCGCGTGCTGCGCGTCTCGGACGACCGCCGCGAGATCTGGTACGAGGCCCTCGACGGGGCGCCGCTCTCCTTCGACGCCGCCACCACCGCGGAGCGCGCCCAGCTCGAGCCCGCGCGCGCCGCCCTCCCCGACCTCGCGCTCACGCACTTCGCGCGTACCGAGGGCGGCCCCGTGTGGCTCCTCGCGCCCGTGCCCGACTGACTCTCAGTTAGTGAGTATCTGCGTGACGTAGAGGGGAATCGTCCCCGTGACGGGCGCGCCCAGCACGACGCCCACACCCAGCTTGGTGGCGCGCGGCTCGACGACGTTCGCGCGGTGGCCAGGGCTCGCCATGAAGCCGCTCTCGACCTCCTGCGCCGAGTAGGCGCGGCCGACGTTCTCGAGGACGAGATCGGGCGCGAGCCCGCCCTTGTGCACGCGATCGAGCGCCGTGCCCGAGCGAGGCGAGACGTGGCCCACGAAGTCGTGCTCCGCCATGTCGCGGCTGTGGGCGCGCGCGATGGTGGCGAGGCGCGCGTCCCAGGTCACGGCGCCGAGCCCGGCCGCGGCGCGATCCCGGTTGACGAGCGCGAGCAGCTCCCGCTCGGCCGCCTCGGCGGACACCTTGACCTGCCTCGTGCCCGCGCCGCGCGGCGCGATCGCGGGCGGCTCGACGCCGCAGTAGACGGGAAAGTTCGCGAGCACCGCTGTCCCGGACTTGTCCTCGGCCGTAACCTCGACCTGATACTTGCCGTCGCCGAGGCAGGCGAGCGTGCCCTCGACTTGACCCGCCCGCGAGGACGGCGGCTGCTCTGCGACCTTCCCGTCGGGTGACGTGACGACGACGCGCGCGGCGCGGTAGCGGCCCACGAGCTTGCCCCCTATGGGCGCGCTCGCGCCGCGCGCGAGGTGCCGCGGCACGGGCTCGAGCGCGAGGTGCGACTCCTGCAGGCCCACGACGACGTACATCAGGCCGCCCGTGCGATCGATGCCGATCCCCACGCGCGTCACGGGATCGGACTTGTAGACGGTCGCGATCTCCTTGCCCGCCTGCTCGCGCACCTCGCGATCGGCGCCGGCCGTCGCGCGCGAGAGCAGCAGGTGCGGAGACGGCTCGGCGATGCCGTAGTGGGTTAGCAAGAAGTCCACCACCTCGAGCGCCGGCAGATCGTCACCCCGCAGGTTGTGCGCGAGATCGTTCATGGCCGCGTCGAGGCGCGCGTCGGCCTGGGGCGGCGGCCGCCGCTCGCGCTTGGCGAGCGCGCTCACGTCC
>DATKFB010000167.1:0-9633 GCA_035544435.1 Polyangia bacterium | reverse complement strand
TCCGCGGCGAGGCGCTCGTCCCAGTAGATCCGCGCGAGAGCGGCGAGCTCCAGGGGCGGACTGGCCGCGTGCGCCGGCGCCTCGTGATTTGCCATCCGGCACTCGGAGAGGTCGCAGGGAATGGGCCTGCACCCAGCGCCGGCCAGCGCGGCGAGCACGAGCGCGAGAGCCAAGGAGCCACGAGGCTCGTGCCGAGCGGTCGCTTCCATCTCCGAGCTGCTGAACCATACCCTCCGCCGTCGTCGCCGCCAACGGTATGAGCTCAGGTATGATCTACCGCGCCCGTGACCACGCCGGACCTGCCCACGATCGTCGAGGTGAAGCGGACGCTCGCGGGCGTCGAAAAGCGCTTCGAGTGCCGGGTCCTCGCGCGCACGTCCACGCACCTGGCTGTCCTGTGGATCGCGCCAGGCGCCATGCACGTCCACGGCGTCGACCTGCCAGCGGGCACGGTGAGCGTCGGCCACTTCTGGACGGACCGGCCGTACAACGTTTACCACTGGCTGCGCAGCGACCAGAAGACGCTCGGGTACTACTTCAACCTCGCCGACGGCACGAGCTGGACGGCCGAGCGGCTCGATTGGCGCGACTTGACCGTCGACGTCCTCGCGACGCCCGAGGGACGGCTCGACGTGGTCGACGAGGACGAGCTGCCGGCCGAGCTCGACGACGAGGCGCGCGCGCACATCGCGGCCGGCAAGGCCGCGCTCCTCGGCGCGACCTCCGCCGTGCTCGCCGAGGTCGAGACCGCGTCGCGCGCCGTCCTGCCGTTCGCGTTCGGGGCCGCGCCGTGAAGACCGTCGTCCAGCGCGTGACGCGCGCCCAGGTGAGCGTCGATGGCGCCATCGTGGCGGCCGTGGCGCGCGGTGTGATGTTGCTCGTGGGCGTCGAGAAGGGCGACGGGGAGGCCGACGCCGACGCGACGGCGCGGAAGATCGCCGCCCTTCGCATTTTTCCATCGCCTTCGACTTCGCCGGGCAAGGCGCCCATGGATCTCACGCTCGCCGAGATCGGCGGCGGCTGCCTCGTCGTGAGTCAGTTCACGCTGTGCGCTTCGCTCGCGAAGGGCAACCGCCCGAGCTTCGAGCCGGCCGAGGCGCCGGCGCGCGCCGAGGCGCTCTACCTGCGCGTCGCCGAGGGCCTGCGCGCCGCGGGCCTTCTCGTCGCGCTCGGCCGCTTCGGCGCCGACATGGCGGTCGAGCTCGTCAACGACGGGCCCGTGACGTTCCTCGTCGTCGCCCGGGACGGCGCGCTCGTCAAGTCGTGAGCGCGGCCGCGTCGACGACGGCGGGCGCGCGCTCGATGCGCGCGAGCGAGAAGCCAGAGACGAGATCCCACGCGCGCGGCCGATCGCCGCGCGCGCACAGCCCCGCGGAGGCGCCGAGCGCGCCCACGACCGCCTCCGGCGCGACGCCGCGCGCGCGCAGGTCGGCGAGCGAGGTCGGGCGCGTGCGCTTCGCGAGACGCTCGCCGCCTGGCGCGAGCACGAGCGGGACGTGCGCGAAGGTGGGCGCCGCGAGCGCGAGCGCCGCGTAGAGCGCGAGCTGGCGGGGCGTCGAGCCCAGCAGATCGTCGCCGCGCACGACGCGCGTGATGCCCATGGCCGCGTCGTCGACGACGACCGCCAGCTGGTAGGCCGCCATGCCGTCGGCGCGCCGGAGGACGAAGTCGTCGATGCCGCCTGGTCCCGTCGCGACGGCGCCGCGGAGCTCGTCGTCGAAGTAGAACGCGTCGCCGCGTCCGTCGAAGCGCATCGCGGGCGCACGGCCGTGGGCCGCGGCGCGCGCTGCGACCTCGGCCGCCGGCAGGCCGCGGCAGGTGCCGCGATAGCGCGGCCCCTCTTCGTCGGCGGCGTGCGGCGCCCTCGCGGCCCGCGCGACGTCCGCGCGCGAGCACGCGCACGGAAAGGCGCGCCCCGAGGCGAGCAACCCCGCGATCGCCTCGTCATAGCGCCCCGCGCGCTCGCTCTGCCGGTAAGGTCCGAAGGAGCCGCCCCGCTCGGGTCCTTCGTCCCAATCCAGCCCCAGCCAGCGCAGATCGTCCAGCAGCCGCACTTCGGCGTCCGCCGGCACGCGCGCGTGGTCGAGGTCCTCGACCCGCATGACGAAGGCCGCGCCCGCGGCCCGCGCGTCGAGCCACGCGAGCAAGGCCGTGCGCGCGTTACCGAGGTGGATGGCGCCCGTGGGGCTGGGGGCGTATCGTCCTCGAGCAATCCCCATCTCAGACCATGTCGGAGCTCAAGCGAGCCCTCGGGCCGGTGATGTTGTGGGGGTTGGGCGTCGGGTACGTCATCTCGGGGATGTACTTCGGCTGGAACCTCGGACTTCCCCTCGGCGGCACCGGAGGCATGGCGGCGGCGATCGTCATCGCCACCATTCTCTACGTCACGTTCATCTTCAGCTACACGGAACTGGCGTGCGCCATCCCGCGCGCGGGCGGCGCCTTCGACTTCGGCCTGCGCGCCTTCGGCCCCACGGGCGGCCTCGTGCTGGGCGTCGCGCAGCTGGTCGAGTTTCTGTTCGCACCGCCCGCGATCGCGGCCGCCATCGGCGCCTACTTCAACTTGTTCTTCCCGGCGGCGTCGCCCGCGGCGATCGCCATCGTCGCCTATGTCCTCTTCACGGCGCTCAACATCTGGGGCGTCAAGCAGGCGGCCGCCTTCGAGCTCGTCGTCACGATCGCGGCGGTCGGCGAGCTCCTCCTGTTCATGGCCGTGACTGCGCCGCGCTTCGACGTGGCCCTCTTCGCGCGCGACGCCTTGCCTCACGGCTGGGGCGGCGCCCTCGCTTGCCTGCCCTTCGGCGTGTGGATGTACCTCGGCATCGAGGGCGTCGCCAACGTCGCCGAGGAGGCGCGCGACCCGCACCGCGACATCGTGCGCGGCTTCGGCTGGGCCATCGCGACGCTCGTCGTGCTCGCGCTCGGCGTCTTCGTCACGAGCGTGGGCGTCGCCGGCTGGCCCGCCGTCGTCTACCCGTCGCCGGGCGCCGCGCCCTCCGACAGCCCGCTGCCGCTCGCGCTCGGCCACGTCGTGGGCGGCCGCGGCCCGATGTTCCACCTGCTCGTCACCGTGGGTCTGTTCGGCCTCGTCGCCTCGTTCCACGGCATCGTGCTCGCGGCTGGCCGCGCCGCCTTCGAGCTCGGCCGCACGGGCTATGCGCCCGCGTTCATCGGCCGCGTCAACCCGCGCACGCGCACGCCGGCCGCGGCGCTCGTCGTCAACGCCGTCGTGGGCATCACGGCGATCCTCTCGAGCCGCACGGGCGATCTCATCGTGCTCTCGGGATTCGGCGCGCTCACTCTCTACGCGTTTTCGATGGTGGCGTTGTTCGCGCTCCGCCGCCGCGTGCCCGCCCTGGCCCGACCCTTCCGCGCCGTGGCCTACCCGTGGTTCCCGGCCATCGCGCTCGTCCTCGCCCTTATCTCGCTGGGCGCCATGGCCTGGACGAACCGCCCCGTGGCCGCCGTCTATGCCGCCATCGTCGTCGGCGCCGGCGTCTACTGGAAGCTCGCTTCTAAAAGGCGATCAGGGCGTCGACCGGAAGGCCCGGCAGGCGCGCCCGGCCCGTGAGCAACGTCAGCTCGACCACGAAGGCCACCGCGACGACGATGGCGCCCTGCTCCCGCACGAGCTCGACCGTGGCGGCCGCCGTGCCACCCGTCGCGAGGAGGTCGTCCACGATCACGACGCGCGTGCCGGGCTTGACGGCGTCGGCGTGCATCTCCAGCGAGTCGGTCCTGTACTCGAGATCGTAGGTCCGCCGCAGCGTCCGTGACGGCAGCTTGCCCGGCTTGCGCACTGGCGCGAACCCGACGCCGAGCGCCGCCGCCACGGGTGCGCCGAAGATGAAGCCACGCGACTCGACGGCGACGACGACGTCGGGCCGGTGCGACGCGACGCGCTCGCCCAGCACGGCGACGCATGCGCGCAGAGCAGCACCGTCGCCCATGAGGGGCGTCAGATCGCGGAACAGGATGCCAGGCTTCGGGAAATCGGGCACGTCGCGGACGCGCGCTCGCAAGAGCGCGAGCCGCGGATCCTCGACGCTCAACCCGCGCCTCCCGATAAGTAGCTCATGGGATCTCGGGGAATTTGCCCCTGCCGGACCTCGAAGTGCAAGTGCGGCCCCGTGGCGCGGCCGGTCTGCCCCACAGCGGCGATGCGGTCGCCCGCGCGCACCGCCTGCCCCGGCGCGACGAACAGCGCCGAGTTGTGCGCGTAGACCGTGAGCAGATCGCCAGGGTGCTGGAGCACGACGAGGTTGCCATATCCGCGAATGCCGTCGCCGGCGTAGACGACCTCGCCGTCTGCGGCGGCGACGACCGGCGTGCCCGTGGGCGCGGGCAGATCGATCCCTTCGTGCGCCCGGCCGTCGCGTGTGCCGAACGGGGAGCCGACTTCGTGGGGCACGTTGGCGAGCGGCCAGCGGAACCGCGCCGCGCCCGGCGGCGGCGCGGCCTCCGAGCTGGCGATGGCGGCGCCGGTCGGCCCCCGCGGAAGAGCCGCTTCGTTCGACGGTTCTTGCGACGCGAGCACGAAGATGAGGCGGCCGGGCTTGACGTCCTCGGCGCGCGCGAGCCCGTTGAGCTCGAGGATGTCCTCGGCGGGAACCCCGGCGCGCTTGGCGATGTCGTCCAGTGTCTCGCCGCGCGAGACGACGTACCACGAGCCCGGCGGCGCCTCCGGGTGCATGGGCGCGCGCGAGAAGTGGCAACCCGCCGACCCAACGGCGATGACCGGAACGACGGCGAGAAGGAGCATCCACCGGGGCGCCATGCGGCCCGCATTATAGGCCCGGCGCGAGGCCGCGACCCTAGTCACTATGGAACGACCGGCCCCGATTCGCAGATAGCGTGGATTACGCTGCGGATCGGGACGAACCGTGGCGCAGAGCCACATGCGAAAGGAGCCGGTCGATGTCGAAGTCTATCCGATACGTAGGTCTCGATGTTCATGCGGAGACGATCGCGGTCGCGATCTGCGAAGGCCGTGGAGAGGGGCGTTCGATGGGGACGATCCCAAACCGTCCGGAGTCGATCCGGAAGCTGGTGAAGCGGCTTGAGCCAACCTCAACGCTGAGGGCGTGTTAGGAGGCGGGTCCGACGGGGTACACGTTGTACTGGCAGCTGACCGAGCTAGGGGTGAAGTGCGAGGTGGTCGCGCCGACGCTGGTGCCGGTAAAAGCAGGTGATCGCGTCAAGACGGATCGTCGAGACGCAGAGAAGCTGGCGCGGAGCTACCGCAGCGGGGATCTGACTCCGGTGTGGGTGCCCGACGCCGCGCACGAGGCGCTGCGGGACGTGGTGCGCGCGCGGGAGGCGGCGAAGAAGGACGAGCTACGAGCAAAACACCGTCTAAGCAAGTTTCTACTTCGTCACGGCCGACGAGCGCCGGAGGGTACGGAGGCGTGGACCGGCAAGTTCTGGACCTGGCTGAGCACCGTGCGCTTCGACTACGACGCCCAGGAGGCGATGCTGCTGGACTATCGGACCGAGGTGGAGCGCGCGGCCGACCGCATCGAGCGACTTGAGGAGGCGATAGACAAGGCTGTCGAGAAGGCCCCGGCGCAGATGAAGGCGGTCATCGATGCGTTGCAGGCCCTGCGAGGTGTGGCGAAGATCACCGCGACCACTCTGGTGACCGAGGTGGGCAATTTCTCGCGGTTCGTGCGCCCGAAGCTGCTCATGGGCTACGGGGGCTGGTGCCCAGTGAGCACTCGTCGGGTCAGAGCAAGCGACAAGGGGGCATCACGAAGACCGGGAACGCACATCTACGTCGCGTGCTCCTCGAAGCGGCTTGGACCTATCGACACCGGCCGAAGCTGTGCGGCAAACACAAGCAACGCCAGCAAGGGGTTAGTGAGGAGATCAAGGCGACCTCGTGGAAGGCTCAGCAGCGACTGAACAGCCGTACTGGCGGCTCACTTCGAAGGGGAAGATCCCAGGCAAAGCGATCACCGCCGTCGCGCGCGAGCTCGTCGGCTTTATCTGGGCCGTCGGCGTGCAAGCCGAGCGGGAAGCGGCCGTCGTCTAGAGAGGACCAAAAGACATGGAGCAGAACGGTCAGCGGTCGAAGGGGCTCACGGAAAGGAGAAGCCTCGTGGCCTCCTATGCGACCGGCCTCTGGCCCAGACTCGCGACACTAGTCCGAGGCAGCTCCCGACGAATCACGATTATGAAGGCGAGCGAAAGCTCGATCCTCGAATATCAGAGTGATCAACCGTCGAGAAAGCCGCTTCGACCGCTGTCCCTTCTGCTCCACCTAACAACCAGCAGAGAAACGGGGCCCCCTCACTTTTCTCTTGCGGGGTCGTTCCATATCAGGCGGCTGGCGGCTCGGTCCCGACGCCGAAGCGGCCGAGCAGGTCGACGTACCGGCAACGCGTGTCCTCGCGCGTCTCGTAGCGATCGCCGTTGCGGCGGACGACGGCCAGTATCTGCTCCTCGCGCGGACCAACGGGCACGACGAGCCGCCCGCCATCGGCGAGTTGGTCGACGAGCAACGGCGGCACGCGCGGAGCTCCCGCCGAGACGATGATGACGTCGTAAGGCGCGTGCTCCGGCCAGCCGGCGCTGCCGTCGAACGAGTCGACGGTGACGTTCCGAACGTCCAGCGCCGCAAGGGTCGCGCGCGCCTGGCTCGCGAGCCCCGGCACGATCTCGACGGCGAAGACTTCCGCGCAGAGCCTCGCCAGCACGGCGGCCTGATAGCCGCACCCCGCGCCCACCTCGAGTGCCCGATCGCCCTCGCGCGGCTCCGCGAGCTCGGTGGCGCGCGCCACCATGTACGGCTGGGAGATCGTCTGTCCGAAGCCGATGGGCAACGGCCGGTCGCTGTAGGCCTCGTCGGCGAGCGCCGGAGCGACGAACAGGTGACGCGGGACGGTCCCCATGGCGACGAGGAGGCGCGGATCCGCGATCTCCCGCCGCACGAGCTGCTCCCGCACCATGAGTCGCCGCGCTTCGGCGAAGCGGGCGTCCTCGGCCACCCCCGAGCCGTCCATGCCTACCTCTTAGCGTGCTCGACGGCCTCGCGCACGAACTTCCCGACCTGCCACTCGACGAGCTCGCCGATGAGCCGCATGTGGGTCAGGTCGAGGCCGAGGGGCGTGAGGGAGACGTGCCCGTCCCGCACGGCGCTGCAGTCGGAGCCCGGCAGGTCGGTCGCCTCCTCCTCGGGGCCTCCGATCCAGTAGTACGACCGACCGCGCAGGTCCTCCCGGACGTCGACCTGGTCGCGGTAAACGCGCCGCCCGAGAAACGTCACCTGGTAGCCATTCACGGGCCCGGGCGGCACGTTGACGCTCAGGAGCGACCGCTCAGGCAGGGCCCCCTCGCCTCTCCTCACGACCTCGGCGGCGAGCGCCCCGAGAAATCCCGCCGCGTGCGAAAAGTCCTGGGGACGGCGGCGCTCCAGCGAGATCGCAATCGCGGGAACGCCGCGCAGCGCTGCTTCGACGGCGCCCGCGACAGTACCCGAGTAGAAGACGTCGGAGCCGAGGTTGTAGCCGTTGTTGATGCCCGACACGACGACGGCCGGCCGTCGGGGCACGAGGTGCAACAACGCCAGGTACACGCAATCCACCGGCGTCCCGTCGACGGCGAACACGCCCGCATCGACCTCGTCGACGCGCAGTGGTCGGTCGAGCGAGATCGAGTGCGACGAGGCGCTTCGCTCTCGATCGGGGGCGGCGACGATGACCTCGCCAATGTCGCGCAACGCCTCCCGCGCGGCGGCAATCCCGGGGGCGTTCACGCCGTCGTCATTCGTCACCAGGATTAGCGGGCGCTCGTTCATGCCCTCTATATATACGTCCACCCGCCTTCGGATCCGCACTCGACTCGCCCTCGACTCGCGGCGGACTCGCTCCGGTCGCGGCGGACTCGCTCCGGTCGCGGGGGCGTCTGAAGGGGTTATCCATCCCGTGCTCAAGCACCGGTCGCGCGGAAGGAGCACGACGCGTGCTCGTCCCCCGTTTCCCCGCGCTCCGAACTGCGCGCGGAACGGATACCCCCTCCAGACGCCCGGCGCTCCCTACGCTCCCCCTATGAACACCGCTTCAGATCGATCTGGGACAGCTCAGATCAGCTCTCAGAACCGACCGATCTGCTTCACGCTCGTGTTTCCCTCATGAGACGATTTATCGACGGGAGGCGCGGCCTCGCCGCGCCGGCGCGCCGTACGAAGCGAAGACCCGTGAGCCCAATCGATGAGCGAAGGCGGTCTTGGCGGCGAGGCAGGAGGGGTTCGCGGGGAGGGCCATTAGGGCCCTCCCCGCGCCCTTCGTCGGGGCGACTGGATTTGAACCAGCGACCCCCTGTCCCCCAGACAGGTGCGCTAACCAGGCTGCGCCACGCCCCGATGAGTGAAATTCGCGGTCAATCTCCGCAGATACGTATCAGATCTTGAAGCCCTTGCTTGATTTTTCGCAGCACCTCGGGGCTCACGTCGGGGGGCGGCGGCAGCGGCGCCGGCGACTCGTCGTGGCCGAGCTCGCGCAGCCGCGCGCGCGCGCCCTCGATCGTGAACCGCTCCTCGTAGAGGAGGTGGCGGATGCGCAGCAGGAGCTCGACGTCTCGCCGCTTGTAGAGGCGCTGCTGAGACCGAGTCTTCTGCGGCTTGAGCGACCGGAACTCAGTCTCCCAATAGCGCAGCACGTAGGGCTTGACTCCCACGAGGCGGGCCGCATCGCCGATCTTGAAGAAAGGCTTGTCGGGGATCCCCGACGCGGCGGTCACGGAGCCTCGCGCCAATTCGTATCCCCACCCACACTCAGCCGTTGAGCGCGTTCTTGAGGACCTGGCTCGGCTTGAACGTCAGCACGCGTCGCGCGCTGATCGTGATCTCTTGCCCGGTCTGCGGGTTGCGGCCCGCGCGCGCGTTCTTGTCGCGAACGACGAAGTTCCCGAAGCCGGAGATCTTGATCTTCTCTCCGCGCTCGAGCGTCTCCTTGATGGTATCGAAAACTGTCTCGACGATCTCGGCAGCTTCCTTCTTCGAGAATCCGCCGACCTTCTCGTACACGTTCTCAACAATGTCGGCCTTCGTCATGGTGTCTTCGTATATCGAAAAACGCCTTTTGGGTCAATGGGTTACTACCGGATCGCGATGGCGTGGGCCGCGCCGAGCGCCGCCACCACGCGGGCGTGGGCGGCGTCCACCTCGGCGTCCGTGAGCGTTCGATCGTCCGCGCGGTAGGTCAGCGTCCACAGCATCCCCTTCTTGCCGGCGGGCGCGTACTTCGGGTCGCGGAAGTCCTCGAGCACCGCGAGCTCGCGCACGAGCGGCTCGGCGGCGGCCAGCAAGGCCCGCCGCTGGTCGTCTGCCGTGACGGCAAGGTCGATCCAGAATGACACGTCGCGAGTCGCCGACGGGTAACGCGGCGTCGGCTCGCTCTGCACGGTGCCGCCCGCGCCTGCGACTGCGTCAAGCGCCAGCTCGAGGTATAGCGCGCGCGCGTCGAGGCCGAAGGCGCGCGCGAGGCGCGGGTCGAGCTCGCCGACGAACCCGATGGGTTTGCCGCTCGGCTGGCCATCGGGCTCGGCGCCCGCGAGGATGTCGGCGCCCGCGCCCGGGTGGAGCGGGCGGCCCCCGGCGCGCGCGCGGAAAACAGGGGTCGCGACGCCGAGCGC
>DATKFB010000166.1:0-2236 GCA_035544435.1 Polyangia bacterium | reverse complement strand
CGCGATCTACCGCGTCATGGCTCTGCTCGCGCGGAAGGCGGGCGTCTCGTGGGAGGACGGACCCGGCGTGGCCGCGCTCGCCGCGGGCCTCGACCTCAAGTTCCGCCTCGAGAGCGGCGTCAACCACGTGGTCGTGGGCGGCGTCGACATGAGCAAGGAGATCCGCACGCCCGAGATGTCCGACGGCGCTTCGCGCGTCTCCGCGCTGCCCGAGGTGCGCGCCGCCTTGCTGGACCTGCAGCGGCGCCTGGGCGCCCGGGGCGGTGTCGTCGTCGAGGGCCGGGACATCGGCACGGTGGTATTCCCCGACGCCGGCGCGAAGTTCTTCCTCACCGCCAACGCGGACGAGCGCGCGCGACGTCGCGTCGCCGAGCTCCAGGCGGGCGGCCGGCCGGCGGACTTCGCGGCGACCCGCGCCGAGATGCAGGCGCGCGACGAGCGCGACTCGAAGCGCAGCGTCGCGCCCCTCAAGCAAGCCCGCGACGCCGTCGCCATCGACTCCTCGGGGCTAACGCCCGAGGAGGTCGTTTCCAGGATGGCCACCATCGTCGCGGGAGCCGCCGGGGGCTAGTGGCGCGGCCGAAGGCCGCGAGGGCGGGTGGCTTGGTGTCTAGGCCCCGAAGTGAGCCCGTTGCCGATAGGCAACCGGCTCCTAGGCCGGTCTTTCGGGGGTCCCCTGGCCCGCCTGGCGTTGACTTTCCCCAGATCCGACGTTAGTTTTCGCAACCTTCGCCACCCGAATGGTCGGTGTGCGCGGAAAGAGACGGAAAAGACAAGAAAACCCCAACCCCTGGACGGGACGGTCAGCCTTCAAGCGGCGATCGCCGATCAGGGCAACGCAGAAGGGCTCCGCCCGCCGTTTGGGTAGGCCCCCGGCAAGGACAGAACAACGCATGGTTTCGATGAGCACGATGAGCAACGACGACGACAAGAACGAAGCCGCCCACGACCCCGAGAGCTTCGCCGCTCTCTTCGAGGAAGAATCCCAGCGACACGTCGTCAAGGAAGGCGACATCGTCAAGGGCAAGGTCATTCACATCGGCAAGGACCACGTCGTCGTCGACATCGGCTACAAGTCCGAAGGCACGATCCCGCTCTACGAATTCACGCAGGCGGACGGCACCGTCGGCATCAAGGAAGGCGACGAGATCGACGTCTTCCTCGAGAGCCGCGAGGACGAGAACGGCCTGTGCGTCCTCTCCAAGGAGAAGGCGGACCGCCTCAAGGTGTGGGACGAGATCTCGGGCGCCTGCGAGCGCGACGAGCTCATCGAGGGCACGATCAGCGCGCGGGTCAAGGGCGGCCTGTCGGTCACGATCCGCGGCGGCGTGAAGGCCTTCTTGCCTGGCTCGCAGGTCGACCTGCGCCCCGTGCGCAACCTCGACGCCTTCATCGGCAAGGCCCACCGCTTCAAGGTCATCAAGTTCAACAAGAAGCGCGGCAACATCGTGCTGTCGCGCCGCGTGCTCCTCGAGAAGGAGCGCGCTGAGATGAAGGAGCAGACGCTCGAGAAGCTCAAGGAGGGCCAGATCGTCGAGGGCATCGTCAAGAACCTCACGGAGTACGGCGCCTTCATCGACCTCGGCGGCATCGACGGCCTCCTACACATCACCGACATGTCCTGGGGCCGCATCACGCACCCGTCGGAAATGTTCCAGGTGGGCGACCACGTGCGCGTCAAGGTGCTCAAGTTCAACGTCGAGACCGAGCGCGTCTCGCTCGGCTTGAAGCAGATCAGCGAGGATCCCTGGACGCACGCCCAGGAAAAGTACCCGCCCGGCACCGTCGTGCGCGGCAAGGTCGTCTCGCTCAAGGACTACGGCGCCTTCATCGAGCTCGAGCAGGGCATTGAGGGCCTCGTGCACATCTCCGAGATGTCATGGACCCGCCGGGTCAAGCACCCCTCGAAGGTCGTGGCCGTGGGCGACACCGTCGAGGCCGTCGTGCTCGACATCGATCCGCGCCAGAACCGCATCAGCCTCGGCATGAAGCAGCTCGAGCCGAACCCCTTCGCCTCGCTCAAGGAGAAGTACCCGCCCGGCACGGTCGTCAAGGGCGTCGTCCGCAACATCGCCGACTTCGGCATCTTCGTGGAGATCGAGGAGGGCATCGACGGCCTCGTGCACGTCAGCGACCTGTCGTGGACCCAACGGGTCAAGCACCCCTCGGAGCTGTATCAGAAGGGTGACGAGGTCGAGTCGGTCGTCCTCAACATCGACTTCGACGGCGAGAAGCC
>DATKFB010000165.1:0-10675 GCA_035544435.1 Polyangia bacterium | reverse complement strand
CCGAAGGGTGAGCTGCCCGGGCACGGCACGGCGACACACGTGTCGACGCCCACCGTCGTCGCGGGGACGCAGGCCGGCGAGCCCGTCGTCGAGACGCAGAAGTTTGACTGGCGCTGACCCAACATCGCCGACAGGCCCACGGCGTCGGACGCCGTCGTGCTACCGCACACCTGGAAGTTGCCGCCTGAAATCTGGGACGGCCCGATGAAGTCGCCCGAGTGAGGCTTCGACACCGTCAGATCGGGCGGGATGGTATCGACCGGGTAGGTCCCCTTGCCCGAGCGGCCGACGACGCCGTTACCGTCGATGCAGCGCGCCTGCACCTCGTAGGTTCCGTCACTGGGCAGCGGCACGCCCGCGAAGGTGGCCTTGCCGCCCGAGGCGTGCGCGGTCACCGTCGAGATCGTGCCCGGCGCGGCCGTGTTGTCGATATCGAGCGCCACCGTCTGGTTGTCGGCGATGTTCGTCGTCACCTCGAAGCCGACCTCGTAAGGCGAGCCGTTCGCGCTCGCGCGATCCCCACCCAGCGTCGTCGGGACGCCGTTGAGGTCGGGATGCGTCGCGCTGATGATCGGCTTCGACACTGCACAGGAAGGCACCGAGCAGTCGACTGTCACCTTCGCCTTCGTCGTCACATCCGTGCAGGGCGCGGTTGACGGGAACTGAATCGAGAGGTTCGTGCTCCCGGACGACGCGAGCTGAACTGACGAAAACGTGGCCTGGCCCCCCGACGCCGCAACCGTTCCGAGAAGCGACGAACCGCCGAAGAGCTGGACCTGCGTTCCATTGGGCGCCGTCGTGTTGATGACGACGTCGTACTGGAAGCCGTTGGCGCACTGGTCGCCGTCCTTGTCGTCAGCGGCCGAGAGCATCGCCTGGTCGATTGGCTTCAAGAAGGTGACCCCGTAGCAAGCGGTCGGCGCTTCTGGCGGCAGGTCCATTCCACCATCTCCGGCGGACGCGTCGGCGCCGCCCGTGCCGGCGCCACCTGTTCCGGCACCACCCGTGCCGGCGCCGCCAGTTCCCGCGCCGCCGTCGGTCCCGGCGCCGCCCGTTCCCGCGGCCCCGTCGGCCCCGGCGCCGCCATCTGTTCCGGCGCCACCGTCTGTTCCGGCCCCGCCGTCTGTTCCGGCGCCGCCGTCGCCGCCCGCGTGACCGCCGCCGCCATCGCCCGCCTCGGGATTACCGTCGGTCTTGATGTCGCCCTGCGCGTCGCCGTCGCCGCCGGTACCGTCCATCTTCGCGTCGGCGTCGGGCACGTTGCCGTCGGCGTCGAGGCCCGCGTCAGTTCCCGCCGTGCCGCCCGTGCCACCGCCGCCCGCGCTGCCGTCGTTATTGCCGCCGGAGCCCGCCTGCCCAGTGCCCTTCGGCGTGTTGTCTCCGCAGCCGGCGGCGGCGCCCAGGAAGACGAGCGCGGCCATCAAAGCGAGTCGATTAGGAACTGACCAGGTCATGAAGCCTCCGGGATCGGCGTGCGCGCGAGGTGGTGCCGGCCATCAAGTATCAAGAAGGCGCTCAGCTTAGTGGCTTTTGTGGGAGCAGACCATGCTTTTCCAGGCACCAGCTGCCGACACCACCCGACCACACTCGCCCCGACGAGGCAGGTCCCGACCCGCGGTGATATAGTTGGGCGAGATGAGCACGGCCATGCCCCGAGAGCGGGCTGCGAGCCCCGCCGAGTTGGTGGCGACGCTCGAGGCCAACATCGCGCGCGTCATCCGCGGCAAGCCCGCGGCGATCCGTCACGCCGTCATCGCGCTGCTCGCGCGCGGCCACCTGCTCATCGAGGACGTTCCTGGCGTGGGCAAGACCACGCTCGCCCGGGCCCTCGCGGCGTCGATCGGCGTCGTCTTTCACCGCATCCAATTCACGAGCGATCTGCTGCCCTCGGACATCGTCGGCGTGTCGGTGCTCGATCCGAAGTCCGGACAGTTCGAGTTCAGGCGGGGCGCGATCTTCGCGAACCTCGTGCTCGCTGACGAGATCAACCGCACGACGCCGCGCACGCAGAGCGCGCTGCTCGAGGCGATGAATGACGGGCAGGTCTCGGTCGACGGGCGCACCTACCCGCTCGATGCGCCCTTCCTCGTGATCGCGACCCAAAACCCCGAGGAGCACTACGGGACGTATCCGCTACCCGAGTCGCAGATGGACCGCTTCCTGCTCCGCATCCGCATGGACTACCCGTCGGCCGACGACGAGAAGCGCATTCTGCTCGAGTTACCGGGACGCGCGAGCGACGCTCTCGCCGAGCTCGCCGCCGTGCTGCGCATCACCGACGTCCGCGCGCTCCAGGAGGCGGCCGAGCGCGTCCACCTCGCGCCGGAGCTCGCGGAGTACATCGTGGCCGTCGCGCGCGAGACACGGCAGTCGCCGCACCTCGCGCTCGGCGTCTCGCCGCGCGGCGAGCTGTCGTGGCGCAACGCCGCGCGCGCAGCCGCCCTCGCCGAGGGGCGAGACTACGTGCTGCCCGACGATCTAAAAGGCCTGGCCCTGCCCGTGCTCGCCCACCGCGTCGTCGCCGCGTCGCCCGCCGAGATCGTGGGGCGCGCCCGCCAGGACGTCGAGCGCGTCTTGACGGACATCCTCGAGCGCATGCCGGCGCCGGGGTAGGACGTGACCCGCGAGAACAGGGGGCGGCGCTGGCCGCGGCGCGCGCGCCGGTGGCTCGGCCCGGGCGGACGCTTTCCGCCCACGCGCGAGGGCTGGTGGTTCCTCGTCGCGACGGTGTTCATCGGCCTCGGCGCCGTCAACGCCGGGCTGAATCTATTGTTTGCGCTGTGGGGGATGATGCTGTTCCTCATCGTCGCGAGCGGCGTGCTCTCCGAGCTCGTGCTGCGCGGCCTCGACGTCCGGCGCGCGCCCCCACCCATGGTCCACGCGAAGACGCCCTTTCTCATGGGCATCGCGCTCACGAACCGCAAGCGCCGCCTGCCGTCGTTCTCCGTCGAGGTCGAGGATCTGATCGACGGCCGGCCCATCGAGAAGCGCTGTTACTTCCTCAAGCTGCCCGCGGGCCGCACGCAGGAGACGGCCTACCGGCACACGATCGCGCGGCGCGGCCGCCACCACCTCTCGGGCCTGCGCCTCGCGACGAAGTTCCCGTTCGGCCTCGTGCAAAAATCGCGCGACGTCGCGCGCGCCGCCGAGGTGATCGTCTACCCGGCCCTCGTGCCCGTGTCCCCGGCCGTGCTGCGCGGCCTACCCGTGCCGCACGGCGGCAGCCGGCAAAAATGGCGCAGCCGCGACGGCGACTTCTTCGGGCTGCGCGACTTTCGCCCCGGCGACGATCCGCGCGACATCCACTGGCGCACGACGGCGCGGCGGGGCATGCCCTTCGTGCGCGAGAGCGAGGACGACGAGGGCAGCGAGGCGACCGTCGTGCTCGACAACGCGGCGGGCGCCGCCGCCGAGGCGTTCGAGGCAGCCGTGTCGCAGGCGGCGTCGTACGCGCTCGATCTCCTCGCGCGCGGGTTTCGCGTGTCGCTCGTGCTGCGCGGCGCGACGTTGGCCGCCGACACCGGCCCCGCGCAGGCGACGCGCATCCTGCGCGCGCTCGCGCTCGTCGAGCCGGCCGCCGCGAGCGCGCCGCTCGAGTCGCGCGCGCCGGACCACGCGACGATCCGCGTGCGCCCCGGCCTGCCGCCCGAGCTCCTGCGCACGCGCACCCCGCATCGCCTGACGGCGCGGAGGTTGGCGTGAGGTTCCAAGCGACGCACAAGCTCGTGACCTACCTGCTCGTCCTCGCCGCCTTCGCGACGCTCGCCAGCACGGGCTCGGTCTCGCGGACGATGGCGCTCCTCTTCCTCGGGCTCGTCGCCGTGTCCTGGCTCATCGACGCGGGCGGAGCCAAGGCCGCGCTTTTCGACCGGCGCCTCACGCTCACGCGCGTGGCCGTGGCCGCCGTGCTCGTGCAGCGGACCTGGGTGGTGGCACGGCAGCTTCCCGCGCCCGACCTCGTCCCCGTGGTCGACTTCGTCCTCGTCGCCCTCGCCGTCAAGCTCTGCTACCGCCGGAACAACCGCGACGACGTCCACGTCTTCGTGCTCTCGTTCCTGCTCGTGCTCGCCGCCGCCGCGCTCGGTGGCAACTTCCTCTTCACGTTCGGCTTCGTGGCCTACGTGCTCGCCGCGACCTGGGCGCTCATGCTCTTCCACCTGCGGCGAGAGATGGAAGAGAACTACCTCGTCAAGCACTCGGCGCAGGCGCCGAGCCAGAAGGTGGGCGTGGCGCGAATCCTCGCCTCGAGACGCGTCGTCGGCGCGCCCTTCTTCGTCGCGACGGGCGCCGTCGCCGTGGCGGTCGCGGTGGGCGCGATCGCGACGTTCGCGCTCGTGCCGCGCGTGGGAGGCGGCTTCGTCTTCGGCGCCCCGCGCGCGTCGGCCACCCTCATCGGGTTCTCCGACGACGTCTCCCTCGGGCACTACGGCACGCTCTCGTCCGACAACGCGGCCGTGGCGCTGCGCGCCTCCGTGCCGCGCATCGCCTCGCTGCCCTCCGAGGAGGGCCGCGATCGCGCGACGAGCGAGCTTTACTGGCGCGGCACCGTGTACGACAGCTACGAGGGCGGTCACTGGACGCGCAGCCGAAGGGCCGATCTGCGCACCGTCCTCGGCGAGGACGATCGCCGCGTCGTCGTGCACGGGGCCACGGGCTCCGTGTCTGGGGACGATTTCCACCACGCGATGCGCCCGGACGTTCACGATGCCCGAGCGGCCGACCTCGACCGGCAGGTCATCGACGTCGTGAGCCTGGCCGTGCCCGTGGCCTTCGCGCTCGACCGGCCCGTCGCCTTCGAGGTCGAGGCGCCTCCCGCGGACGCCTCTGCCTCGCTCGAGCTCACGCCGCGGTGGTCCGGCGAGGTGGGCCTGCGGCTCGCCCCGCCCGGCGCACCGCTCGTCGGCGATTCCCCGGAAGTGAGCCGCTCAGAGCTGCGCACGGCCCCGGGCGTCCGCTACGTCGCCTACTCACGGGAGGCCGCCGTGCCGGCGCCGGGCACCGGCACGACCGCGCCCGCGGCGGCGCCGACGGCGGCCGATTCGCTCCAGGCGTACCTGCAGCTGCCCGCGACGCTGCCGCCGCGTGTGAGCGCCCTCGCGCGGAGGCTCGCGGGACCCACCGCCGCGCCCGTTCGGCAAATCGACGCCGTCGTAAGCTGGTTGCGCGCGACGCACGCGTACACGCTGCGCCTGCCGCGCCCCACGCCGGGCCTCGATCCCGTCGAGAGCTTCCTCTTCGACACGCCCGAGGGCCACTGCGAATATTTCGCGACGGCGACGGCGCTGCTCCTGCGCGCCGTCGGGATCCCGACCCGCTACGTGAACGGCTACCTCGGCGGCGAGTGGAACGACGTAGGGCACTATGTCGCCGTGCGCGACAACCGCGCGCACTCATGGGTCGAAGCCTTCGTGCCCGGGGCGGGATGGGTGCGCGTCGACGCGACGCCGGCGCTGCCCGCGGCGGCGCCCGCGGGGCGGTTGGGCCAGCTCCTCGACGCGCTCGACTTCCGCTGGTCGCGCTGGGTCGTCGGCTACGATCTCGCGCGCCAGCTCGAGCTCGGGCACCGCCTCGCGAGCCGCGCGGGTGTCCACGCGCCGCGCGCGCCCGGGCGGCACGCCCCGGGCTGGCTCATGGTCTTGCTGGCCGTGGCCGTCGTCGCCGCCATCGCGTCGCGCGTCTGGCCGACCCGCGCCGTACCGCGCGCACGCGCCCGCGTAGCTCCCACGTCCGGCGCGCCGGTCCAGCGGCTCTACGCCCGCGCGCTCGCGCGCCTCGCCCGCCGAGGCCTGCCGCGGCACAGCGCCGAGACGCCGCGCGAATACGCGGCGCGCGTCGCCGGCGCCGGCCTCGACGGCGATGCCCGGCTCGCCGAGCTCACCGAGCTCTACACGGCGGCACGGTTCGGCGGCCGCCCCGTCGACCGAGAAGCGCTGCGCCGGCTCGGCCGGGGCCTCGCCTCCCTGGGCCGGACGGTCCCCGCCCGCTGACCGCCGCGCGGACGGCGCGCCCGACGCACTTGCGCTAGGATGCGCGCGTGCTTCGCCAGATTGGCAACACCTCGTCCCCTCCCCCGCCATCGCGACACGCCCGGGTCCAATCCCCCGGAAGATTGGGCGTCTCCGGAAGGCATCGGCCTTGCAGTTCAGGGCCCGGGGGCACCATGCCAATCGGACCACGCCGCTCTGCGTTCACGGTCACCGCCGCTAGCCTCCTTGCCTGCCTGGCCGTCACGCGTCCCGCCCAGGCGCAGATCCCGGGAACGGCCGGCACGACCGGGACGACCACCACGGCCAGCCTTGCCGACGGCGACATCTTCATCGGCATTCAACAACAAGAAGGCTCGAACCTATCGACCTTCGACCTCGCGCGCTTCTTCAACAAGGCGAACTGTGACTGCAACGTGCCCGTGTACGTGTTCTTTACGCTCACGGCGAGTGGCTTCGCGAAGCGATCCCAGGTGCCGACGGGAACGGTGTCGTTCTTCGTTGGAACATCGTGTGGAACGCAGTTCTTGCAGACCGCCTGCAAGCCGCTGGGACAAGTGACGACCGCAAACGTGGGCGACGCGACCTCCCCTTCGAGCGAGCAGATCACGACCTTCATGAGCCTCGGGCGCGAAACCATCAAGAGCTCGGCGCAGATCATCAGCACCCCCACCGCGGCTGTCACGATAGGACCTGACGGCGGTGTGGCCACGACCACGCCGACGTCGACCGGCCTGTGCACGAGCCCGACCAACGGATTCACGCAGACAGTTTGGGCGGTCTTCGACTATGGCGCCGACGGAACGCCTGACTTCGCCGCGCAGCAGGCTATCTTCGTCGACCTGGTACCGCCGCCCGCGCCCACGGGAGTCACAGTCGCGCCCGGCAACGAGGCCGTCACGGTGCGCTGGACCCCGGTCGACGAAACCTTGAACCCGGACCTTCAAGGTTACCAAATCCTCTGTCAGCGCGGCGGCGGCCTGCAGGTGTTCGCGGACAACACCTTCACGCCGTACGTCAAGAGCTGCACGAGCATGGCCACGGGGGTGGCGGCGCTCGATCCGAAATTCATCTGCTCGCCCCTCCTCAATCGCTCGGACGCCGCGTACCGCGTGAAGATCCTGCAGAACGACATCTTCTACGGCGCCACCGTGGTTGCCATCGACAACAGCGGTAACGCCAGCGCGCCGGATCCACAGTTTGCGCAGCCTGCCAAGACCGACAGCTTTTTCGACGTCTACCGCGACGGGAACCAAACGAACGGTGGCGCGGGGCAGAAGGCAACGCCGGGCGCCGCGACGGGTGGCTTCTGCGCCATCGCCGGTGAGAGCCGTCTCGGTCGCTGGGGCGCGGGCGCCGCGGCGACCGCCCTCCTGGCCGCCCTCCTCTTTCGCGCGCGACGGCGGAGACGCCGGTGAACCAGGGCCAGACCGCTCGGCGCGCGACGACGCTCCTCGGGCTCGGCCTTGCGCTCGCCTTCGCGACGCCGGCGCGCGCGCAAAGCGACATCCTCGAGGGAGCGCCCACCGAGGCACCCTCGGGCCAACGCTACAAGTCGCCGCAGCTCTTCGCCTTCGAGCTCAAGTTCGGCCCGTATCGCCCCGACGTGGACTCCGAGTTCGCGAGCAGCGGCCCGAACGCTCGTTCGCCTTACAAGGACTTCTTCGGTAACGGCCGTCACCTCATGACGCAGATCGAGTTCGACTGGCAGGTCTTTCACAAAATGGGATCCCTCGCCGTCGGCGCGGGCATCGGCTACTTCTCCGTGACGGGCACGGCGCCCCTCGGCAACGGCACGGGGCTGCCATCGGGTGACAGCTCCGGCTTCAAGGTCGTGCCGTTCTCGCTGTCGGCGATCTATCGCTTCGACTATCTGCTCGAGACGCGGAAGATTCCGCTCGTGCCTTACGGCAAGCTCGGCCTCGACTACGCGTACTGGCAGATCACCGACGGCAACGGCGACATCGCGCAGGACGCCATGGGCAACTCGGGCCGCGGAGGCACGCTCGGCTGGCACGTCGCCGGCGGGCTCGCGCTCGTGCTGGATTTTCTCGATCCCGACGCCGCGCGCGACTTCGACGCGGACCTGGGCGTCAACCACACGGCCCTCTGCTTCGAATACAACCACGCCGACATCTCGGGGCTGGGCGCCTCAGGCCGCCTGCACGTGGGCGACACGACCTGGTCGCTGGGCGTGCTGCTCGAGTTTTGAGCGACGGACCAAAAACGCCCGGACCTGACGGGACACATGCGGCGCCCGCCGCGGGCGGCGCCGGCTCCCGCACGCTGCGCGTCGTCGTCGCCTACGACGGCACCGACTTCTCCGGGTGGCAGCGACAGCCCGGCATGCGCACGGTCCAAGGCTGTCTCGAGGACGGCATCCGTGAGCTCCTCGGCGAGGAGGTCTTCGTGCGCGGCGCGGGACGCACCGACGCCGGCGTCCACGCCGACGGCCAGGTCGCGAGCCTCGCGCTCGCTTCGCGCATCCCGCCGCACGGTCTGCTGCGCGGCCTGAACTCGATCTTGCCCGCCGACGTCGCGCTCCTCGACGTCTCCGAGGCCGACCCCGCCTTCGACGCGCGCTTCTCGGCGCGCGGCAAGATCTACCGCTACACCGTCTGGAACCACAGAGTCCGCTCGCCGCGGCACGCGCGCACGGCTTGGCACGTGCGCCGCGCGCTCGACATGGCGGCCATCCGCCAGGCCGCCGCCGCGCTCGTGGGCGAGCACGATTTCCGCGCCTTTCGCGCCTCGGATTGCGAGCGCCGCACGACGAGCCGGCTCGTGCGCCGGCTCGACGTCGACCGCCAGGGCGCGCTGCTCACCTTCGACGTCGAGGCGACGGCCTTCCTCAAGAACATGGTGCGCATCCTCGTGGGCACGCTCGTCGACATCGGGCGCGGCCAGCTCGGCCCCGAGACCATCGCGCGCATGTTCGAGACCGGCGACCGCGCCGCCGGCGGCATCACGGCGCCGCCGCAGGGCCTGACGCTGCTCCAGGTTCTGTACTGAGCTGCGCGTCGAGCATCTTCACGACCTCGGCGCGCGTCTGGTCGAGCAGCGCCTGACGGTCGTCGGGGCCGAGGCCCGTCGTGGGGATCGGCGCGCCGAGCTCGATGTCGACGACGCCCGGGTGGATGAGGAACGCGCCCGACGGCATGATCTCGCGCGAGCCGCGGATCGCGACCGGCACCACCTCTGCGCCGGCTTTGATGGCCAGGTGGAAGGCGCCCTTCTTGAACGGGGCGAGGCGCCCGTCGAGCGAGCGCGTGCCCTCGGGGAAGATCACGACCGAGCGCCCCTCGCGGATCCGATCGGCCGCCTGGTCGATCGTGCGGTGCGCCGACGCCGCGTTCTGCCGGTCGATGAAGATGAAGCGCCCCGCGCGCATGGCCCACCCGAAGAGCGGGATGTAGGCGAGCTGCTTCTTGGCGATGAAGCGCAGCGGCACGGGTACGGCCACGAAGATCGCCCAGATGTCGGCGGTCGACACGTGGTTCGGCATAAAGACGTAGCTCGTCTTGGGGTCGAACGTCGCGTGGGAGCGGACGCGCACGCGCACGCCCGCGCTCGCGAGGACGCCGCGCGCCCACCAGCGCGCGAGCCACAGCACGAGGTCGCCCGTGCGATCGATGAGCCCGCTCGGGATCGCCAGCACCGATCCGAGGAACGTGAGGAACACGAAGACGATCGAGGAAAGCAGGGCGCGCAGCACGAGGCTCCGGGGGACATGGTATCGTCCCCGCGTGGACTTCCGGAAGACCTACTACGTCCTTCCGAATCTCTTCACGCTGTCCAGCGTCTTCTGCGGGTTCGTCTCGATCTCGCTGTCGGCGTCGGGCCAGGGCGGGGCCGATCTCTATCAGGCGGCTCTCGCGATCTGCTTCGGGTTCTTCTTCGACACCGCCGATGGGCGCGTGGCGCGTCTCACGAAGACGCAGACCGAGCTCGGGCGCGACCTCGACTCGCTCGCCGACCTCGTGACCTTCGGCGTCGCGCCCGGCCTGCTCGTCTACAAGTGGGGCCTCACGAGCTTCGGCCGCTGGGGCATGTTCGTCGCGGGGCTCTTCGTGTGCGCGGGCGCCATGCGCCTCGCGCGCTTCAACGTCCTGTCGCGACGCGAGGAGGCCGCCGGCCACAAGACGCCCGGCAAGTACACGCTGGGGCTCTCGATCCCGGCGGCGGCGAGCGTCCTCGTCCTCATGGTGATCGTGGCGCACAACGTCGGTGTTTACCCCTGGGTCAGCCAGGGCTTCGTCGCCGTCGTCGTGCTCGCGCTCTCTTACCTCATGGTCTCGCGCGTACATTTTCGCTCGTTCAAGGACGTGCGCCTCACGAAGCGGACCGTCGGCCTGCTCATGCTCGTCGTCGGCTCGGGCGTCGTCGTCGCGCTGGCCGGCGTCGACAAGGCCGTCGTCTTCCTTTTCCTCATCACGGCCTACATCCTGCTCGGCTTCACCGAGACGATGATCCTCATCAAGCGCCACTTCTCGGCGCAGCGCGAGCTGCGCCACGCGCAGCACGCGGCCGCGGCGGCCGCGGCCGCACACGGCGAATCACGGCCTGGCGACCCGGACGCCGAGGACGCCCCGCCGCCCGACGACGAAGTCCTCCGCGAGCTCGGCGCCTTCGACGAGCCCGAGACCGAGCCTCGGCGCTAGCCTCAACAGAACGCTGGCGCGCGCTCAGAC
>DATKFB010000164.1:0-3605 GCA_035544435.1 Polyangia bacterium | reverse complement strand
CATCATGCCTCATGTCCCAGTCGCTGATCATCGTCCACGTTCAGGTCCGGGTGAAACCCGAGGGCGTCGAGGCGTTCCGCGCGGCATCCGTCGAGAACGCCCGCGAGAGCCGCAAAGAGGCGGGGATCGCCCGCTTCGACGTCGTCCAGTCGACCGAAGATCCGACGCGCTTCGTTTTCGTCGAAGCTTACCGCTCGGCGGACGCGCCCGCGGCGCACAAGGCGACGCCGCACTACGCGCGCTGGCGCGACGCCGTGGCCGACCTCATGGCCGAGCCGCGCACGAGCGCCCGCTACGTCAACGTCGCGCCGGAGGACGGCGACTGGTGAACCCAGCGGCCCTCGCGCTGGCCGCGCCGACGCGCGTCGTCTTCGGCGCTGGCGCCGCGCGCGAGGCGGGCACGTGCGCGCGGGCGCTCGGCGCGCACGCGCTCGTCGTCACGGGCCGCGCGGGCGCGCGCGCCGGCTTCCTCACGGCGGCCCTAGAGGCCGCCGGCGTTCGCGCCACGACCTTCGCGGTCGCGGGCGAGCCGACGGTGGACGTCGCGCGCGCGGGCGTCGCGGCCGCGCGCGAGGACGCCTGCGACCTCGTCATCGCCCTCGGCGGCGGCAGCGCCCTCGACGCGGGCAAGGCCGTCGCGGCGCTGCTGGGAAACGGCGGCGACCCGCTCGACTACCTCGAAGTGACAGGCCGGGGCCAGCCGCTCACGCGCCCGTCGCTGCCCACGATCGCCATCCCGACGACGGCGGGCACGGGCGCCGAGGTCACGAAGAACGCCGTGCTGGCCTCGCCCACGCACGGCGTGAAGGCCAGCCTGCGCAGCCCGCTCATGCTGCCGCGCGTGGCGCTCGTCGACCCGGACCTGCTGCGCGGCCTGCCCGCCGCGGTCGTCGCCTCGAGCGGCCTCGACGCGCTCTCGCAGCTCATTGAGCCCCTCGTCTCGAGCCGCGCCACGCCCGTCACCGACGAGCTCGCGCGCGAAGGCATCCGCCTCTCGGCGCGCGCGCTCCACCGCGCCCACGCCGCCGCGCGCGCGGGCGCCGACGCCGCGCCCGCCGATCGAGAGGCGCTCGCGCTCGCGAGCCTCTACGGCGGCCTCTGCCTCGCGCACGCGGGCCTGGGCGCCGTGCACGGCTTCGCGGCGCCGCTCGGCGGAATGTTCTCCGCGCCCCACGGCGCCGTGTGCGCAGCGTTGCTGCCCGCCGTCCTGCGCGTCAACGCCCGCGCCCTCGCGGCGCGCGCGCCGGAGGCGCCCGCCCTCGCGCGACTCCGTGAGGTCGCCGCGCTCGTCACCGGCCGCCCGGGCGCGACGCTCGATGACGGCGTCGCGTGGATCGCGGACCTCTGCGCAGCGCTCGAGATCCCGGGGCTCGCGCGCCATGGCCTCACGCCCGAGCAGATCCCCGCGCTCGTCTCCAAGGCCCGCACCGCGAGCAGCATGAAGGGCAACCCCATCGCCCTCACGGACGCCGAGCTCACCGAGATCGCAACGGCGTCTCTCTAGCGACCTAACGAGGCGTCTCGACCTTGACGTCGGTCTTCACCGACTGCGCGATGAAGCAGCCGTGGTGCGCCGCCTCGTGCAGCGCGTGCTCCTCCTCGGGCGTGGGCCTCTTGTTGCCCGCATACGTGATCCTCGGCCGCAGCACGACGGTGCTGATCCAGGGCACGCCCGCCTCGTTCTTGCTCATCGTGCCCACGGCTTCGTCGTCGTAGCTCGAGACGACGAAACCCTTGCGGTTGGCTGCGTAGAGGAACGTCAACATGTGGCAGCTCGACAGCGAGGCCACGAACGCTTCCTCGGGGTCGACGTAGGCCGGGTTGGACATGGGAGTCGGCACGACCGCGGGCGACGATGACGCCGACACGACCATGCCGCCGTCGAACGTCCAGGTATGCTCGCGCGAGTAACGTCCCTTAGCGAAGTCGCCCTCGCCCGCCTTCCACTTGATGGTCGCTCTGTGTTCCGACATGACGCGCTAAGCTTACGCCATGAGCCCGAACGCGCCACGAGACGCCCCCGCGTTGGCGCCGCTCACGTTCATCGCGGCCGTGAGCCGCAACGGCGTCATGGGCAGGGACGGCAAGCTGCCGTGGGATCTGCCCGAGGACCGCGCCTTCTTCCGCCGGAGCACCCTGGGCCACGCCGTCATCATGGGAAGGCGAACCTGGGACGAGCGCGGCGCGCCGCTCGACGGGCGGCGCAACATCGTCGTCTCGCACTCGGGCCAGGTCAGCGGCTCGGGCCGCGAGGTCGCGCCCACCATCGAGGACGCCATCGCCCTGGCGCGCGCCACCGATCCCGACCCGTTCGTGCTGGGCGGCGCCGAGATCTTCCGCCTCGCGCTGCCCTACGCGACGCGTATCCTGCTCACCGAGATCGACTTCGACGCCGACGGCGACACCTTCTTCCCGCCGTTCGACCGCACGCAATGGCGCGCCACCGCGCGCCGCCGCGGAGATCGCGCGGACTACGTCACGTACGAACGGATCGCCTGAGGGCGTCAGCCGTTCGCTTTGGCGAACGACTTCATCTGCTCGGCCAGCGCCTGGCAGCCCTCGAGCGGCATGGCGTTGTAGATCGACGCGCGGATGCCGCCCACGGTGCGGTAGCCCTTGAGCGCGACGAGGCCCTTGCCCGCCGCCTCCTTGACGAGCTTGTCCGTGAGCTCCTCGCTGGGCAGTCGGAACGTCACGTTCATGTGGCTACGCGCCGCCTTGTCGGCCAGCGTGCCCGTGTAGAAGCCGCCCGAGCCGTCGATGGCGTCGTAGAGGATCTGCGCCTTCTGCGCGTTCACCTTCTCGAGCGCGGCCAGGCCGCCCTGGCGCTCCATCCAGCGGAAGTTCTCGAGCACCATGTAGATGCCGAAGGTGGGCGGCGTGTTGAGGCAGCTCTTCGCCTCGGCGTGCGCCTTGAAGCTCAGGATCTTCGAAACGTTCTTGGGGATGCGATCGTAGAGGTCCTTGCGGATGATCGCGAGCACGGTGCCCGAGGCCCCCAGGTTCTTCTGCGCGCCCGCGTAGATCATGGCGGTGCGCGCCACGGGGTGCGGCCGCGACATCATCTCGGAGCTGGCGTCGACGATGAGGTTCGCGTGCTGGGGCCACTCGGCGAGGCGGTGGCCGTGCACGGTCTCGTTGGAGCAGACGTGCAGGTAGGCGGCGCTCGGGTCGGCCGTCCAGCCCGTGGGCGGGCGGTCGAACTGCGTCGCCTCGCTCGTCGCGATGACGCGCAGCTTGTCGCCCGCGATGGGCTTGGCCATGTCGACGGCCTTCTTCGACCACTCGCCGCCCACGACGTAGTCCGCCGGACCCGAGAGGAAGTTCATGGGGATCGTCGCGAAGAGCTGGGTCGCGCCGCCCTGCAGGAAGAGGATGTCGTGCGTGTCGGGCACGGCGAGAAGCTTCTTGACGAGGGCGATGGCCTCGTCGAGCACGCCGTCGAATTCCTTGCCGCGGTGGCTGCACTCGGCGATGCCGAACCCCTTGCCCTGGTAGTCGACGAGGGCCTTGGCCGAGGCCTCGAGCACCTCGAGCGGAAGCATGGCGGGACCGGCGGAGAAGTTGAATACGCGTTTGGTCATCTCGGGCAGAGAGTTTCCATC
>DATKFB010000163.1:0-5108 GCA_035544435.1 Polyangia bacterium | reverse complement strand
CGGCGCGGCCGCGACGTCGTCGTCGGCTGGACGGGCCTCGACATCAATTACCGCCAGCTCCTCCACGCGCTGCCGGGCCTGACGCGCGCCCTCGAGCGCACGGGGGCGCGCTTCCTCGCGATCTCCAACGCGCCGCCGCCTGCCGAGCTGGCGCCGCTGCGGCCTGAGTTCGTGCGCTGGCGCCCGGAGACCGAGATCGAAGATCTGGCGCGCATCGACGTCGGCGTCATGCCGCTGCCCGACGGTCCCATCGAGCGCGGCAAGTGCTCCTACAAGCTCATCCAGTACATGGCGATGGGCCGCCCGGGCGTGGCCTCGCCCGTAGGCTCGAATCCCGACGTCGTCACCGAGGGCGTCGACGGGTTCCTGCCCCGCGACGACGCCGGCTGGGAGCGCGCCATCGTCGACCTCGTCGAGGACACGGCGCTGCGCCGCGCGGTCGGCGCGCGCGCCCGCGCGCGCGTCGAGGCCGCCTATTCCGTCCGCGCGGTCCTTCCCCTCTACAAGGAGGCCATCGAGGCCGCGCAAGGGGCGGCGCGAGCGATGGGCGGGACAAGCTGGTAGGCTTGCCCGCCGTGGCGAGGTACGAAAAGGAGCTCGAGCTCGCGAAGAAGTTCGCACGCGAGGCCGGCGCCATCATCATGCGCCACTATGCCCGGCCCGACATCGAGGTGAGCACGAAGCCCGACAAGTCTCCCGTGACGGCCGCCGATCTCGAGGCCAACGCCGCCATCACGAAGCGGGTCGCGGCCGCTTTCCCGGACGACGCCATCCTCACCGAGGAGACGCCCGACGATCCCGCGCGACTCGGGAAGCCACGCGTCTGGATCGTCGATCCGCTCGACGGCACGCGCGACTTCGTGGCGCGCACGGGCGACTTCTGCGTGCACATCGGACTGGCCGAGGACAGCGAGGCCGTCCTGGGCGTCGTTTACCAGCCGACGGTCGACGCGCTCGCCTGGGCCGTGCGCGGTGGCGGCGCCTTCGAGGAGCGTGGCGGCGAGACGCGCGCCCTCAAGGCGTCGACGCTGAGCGCGCCCGGTCAGATCCGCATCGGTGTCTCGCGCCTCAACCTCGACGAGGGGCTCGGCAAGTGTCTGGCGGCTGCCGGCATGGTCGACAGGGCCGTGCGCCTGGGCGCCTCCGTCAAGCACATCGCCCTCGCGCGCGGCGACCTCGACGCCGTCCTCAACCTCTCGCCGAGCGAGCAGGAATGGGACACCTGCGCGCCCGAGGTCATCATGCGCGAGGCCGGCTGCACGGTGACCAACGGCGACGGCGCGCCGTTTCGCTACAACCAACCCGATCTCTTCCGCCCGCGTGGCAGCGCCGCGAGCAACGGGCATTGCCACTCACTCGTGCTGCGCGTGATGGCGCCCTGCCTGCCCGTGCCGTGACCGGCGCCGACCCGCGCGCGCCCGGCGGGCGCTCCCTCGTCGCGATCGACGGCCTCGACGGCAGCGGCAAGTCGCGCTTCGCGCGCGCGCTGGCCTCCGCCTGCGAGGCGGAGGGCGACCCCGGGGTCTTTTTGTTTCGCGTCGACGACTTCCGGCGGCCGCTCGGCGACATCCCGGCCGGCGCCGACGAGGCGGCGATCTATTACGAGCGATACTACGATTTCGCGCTCCTCGACGATTGTCTCCGCCAATTCCTCGATGGCGTGCCGGGCGTGTCCATTCCTCGCTTCGATTCGGACGGCGAGATCCTCGAGGGCACGCAGGAGCTGCAGTTCGGCGGCGCCCGCCTCGCCTTTCTCGAGGGCGTCTTCGCCTTGCGGTCGCCGACCGTGGCGACCGGGACGCTCGTGCTTCTCGAGGTCACCGAGGAAGAAGCGCGACGCCGGATCCTGGCCCGCGACACCGCGCGCGGGCGGTCGGAGGCCATCGTGGAACATAGGATGAACAATCGCTATTTCCCCGCCCAGCGCGTGTACCGCGCCGCCTTCGACCCGTTGCGTCGCGCGGACGTCGTCATCGACAATCAGCGCTGGGGCGCGCCGCGCGTGCTCCGCCAAGAAACGTCCCGGGTGCCCGCGGTCATCGGGAGAGCCTTGCGGCGGGTCATTCCTGCTTGAGCGGCGGGCCGACCGCTGTCATGCTGTCGCCCCGGTACTAAGGTAGGTAACGGGATTACCCTTTTTGAGAAGGGTTAATTTTAGGAGGCCGCGATACCATGATCGAACGAGTCAGCCCCATCAGCCGCGCGACGGCTGCCGTGCTGCCCGGAATCGTGGGACGATTGGCTCCCGAGGCCATCGTGCCCGTCATCCTCCTCGCCACCAAGCAAGAAGCCCGCGGCGCGCTCATGCGCGTGGGCGGCTTGCGCGTCATCGACCGAACGCTCCGGCAGATGGCCCGGTTGCGTGACGTGCGCGTGACGATCGTGAGCGACGGCAGCATCCGGTTGCCGAAGCGTCTGCCGGCGCACGTCACGGTGCGCACTTCCGAGAATCCAGGCGCGGTCGTCACCGAGCTCAAGACGCAAATGGACGACCCCATCGTCATCGGGGCCGACGTCGTGCGTGTGCAGGGCAACCGGCTCGATCGCGGGACGCGCGTCGTCGATCGCGCGACGAGACGCGTCGCCGAGGACGCCGTCTTCGAGGATCTGATGCGCGGGGATCTCGGCCTCGTCGCCCGGGTCATCAACAAGAAGATCTCGTTTCGGCTGACGCGGTACCTGCTCGTCCACCTGCCCTTCACGCCGAACATGATCACGCTCGTCGCGGGGTGCATCGGCCTCTGCGGCGCGATGCTCATCTCGACCGGCACCTACGACAACGTCCTCATGGGGTTCTTGCTGGCGCAGACGCAGTCCATCCTCGATGGCTGCGACGGCGAGCTCGCGCGCGTGCGCTTTCAACAGACGGGCATCGGCGAGTGGCTCGACACGATCGTCGACGATTTCCTCAACGTGGCGATCGTGCTGGCCGTCGGCGTCGCGCTGTGGCGCAAGGGCGCGCCGCTCGGCGACTTCAAGGACATCAAGGTCGGCAACGTCCTCGCGGCGCTCAACGGCGGCACCTTCCTCGACATGAAGATGGCGCTGGCCGCGGCCGGCATGCTGCTCTTCTACAACGTCGTCGCCTACCGCGAGCTCGTGAAGCAGGGCGAGGGCGGCGAGGTGCTCAAGATCCGCTGGTGGTTCGCCTACGGCCAGAGCCTGAAGTCGATGAGCGGCGCCGGCGCCGGTCCGCTCAAGGCCATCCTCACGATCGGAAAGCGCGACTTCTTCATCTTCGCCTGGCTCGTGCTGGCCTACTTCGACCTGCTCCCCATCGTGCTGCTCTACGCCCTCGTGCTCGCCATCGTCTACGCGGGCGTCGCTGTGGGCCAGCTCATGACGCCCGACTGGCGCTTGCGCCCGCCGGTGTAGTCCTCCGCTCGCCTGGGGAATGGCCCGGGCGCCTTGCGCGGGCCCGTCTCGCGAAATAAGGTACGTCGCCCGCGTGGGCCCGTGCCGCTCGGGGTCAGGACTCCATGTTCAATATCGCCAAGAAGATTTTCGGGACCAAGAACGCGCGCGTCATGAAGGGGATGCAGCCGGTGGTCGCGCGCATCGGCTCGCTCGAGGAGGGCCTCAAGGCCAAGTCGGACGCCCATCTCCAGGCCATGACGCTCGAGTTCCGGCGGCGGCTCGACCACGGCGAGACGCTCGACGATCTCCTGCCCGAGGCCTTCGCCGTCTGCCGCGAGGCGGGGCGGCGCGTGCTCGGCATGCGTCACTTCGACGTGCAGCTCATGGGCGGCATGGTGCTTCACCGGGGCGGCATTGCCGAGATGAAGACCGGCGAGGGCAAGACACTCGTCGCGACGCTGCCCGTCTACCTGAACGCGCTCGCCGGCAGGGGCGTCCACGTCATCACGGTGAACGACTACCTCGCGCGGCGCGACTCCGAGTGGATGGGCCGCATCTACAAGTTCCTCGGCATGTCGGTGGGCATCGTCGTCCACGGCCTCACCGACCGCGAGCGCCAGGTCAGCTATCGCTCGGACATCGCCTACGGCACGAACAGCGAGTTCGGGTTCGACTACCTGCGCGACAACATGAAGGACTCGATCGAGCGCTACGTGCAGCGCGACCTCAACTATGCGATCGTCGACGAGGTCGACTCGATCCTCATCGACGAGGCGCGCACGCCACTCATCATCTCGGGATCCGCCGAGGACTCGGCGGATCTTTACCAGAAGGTCAACGCCATCATCCCGGGCCTGCGCAAGGACATCGACTACACCGTCGACGAGAAGGCGCACTCGTCGATCCTCACCGACAACGGCATCGAGCGCATCGAGCAGCGCCTCGGTGTGGGCAACCTCTACAACCCCGAGAACATCGCCTGGCTCCACCACGTCACGCAGGCCTTGAAGGCGCACGCGCTCTACAAGCGCGACGTCAACTACCTCATCGAGGACGGCAAGGTCATCATCGTCGACGAGTTCACGGGCCGGAAGATGCCCGGCCGCCGCTGGTCGGACGGCCTGCACCAGGCCGTCGAGGCCAAGGAGGGCGTCGAGGTTCAGGAGGAGAACCAGACGATCGCGACCATCAGCTACCAGAACTACTTCCGCCTCTACAAGAAGCTCGCGGGCATGACCGGCACGGCCGACACGGAGGCCGAGGAGTTTCACAAGATCTACAAGCTCGACGTCAGCGTCGTGCCGACGAACCGCCCCATCCGCCGCGACGACGCCGACGACGTCGTCTACAAGAACGAGCGTGGCAAGTTCCGGGCCGTCGTCGACGAGATCGAGGATTGCCACCAGCGTGGACAGCCCGTGCTCGTCGGCACCGTGAGCGTCGAGAAGTCCGAGGTCGTCGCGTCGCTCCTGCGCAAGAAGGGCATCGCGCACAGCGTGCTCAATGCCAAGCAGCACGAGCGCGAGGCCTTCATCGTCGCGCAGGCGGGTCGCAAGTGCGCCGTCACGATCTCGACCAACATGGCGGGCCGCGGGACCGACATCATCTTGGGCGGCAACGCCGAGTTCATGGCGCGAGCGGAGGTCGATCCCGAGAACGCCGGCAAGCCCGGCCACGAGCTGGCGCCCGAGAAGGAGCAGGAGTTCCAGGCGGCGCTCGCGAGGTTCAAGGCCCAGTGCGACCCCGAGAAG
>DATKFB010000162.1:0-3960 GCA_035544435.1 Polyangia bacterium | reverse complement strand
CGTGCGGCCCGAACCACAGCACGTTCAGGAGACGACTCAGGCATGACCGAAAAGATTCGAAAGATCCTCAAGGACCACGGCCGCCTCAACAAGGACGCCCTCGCGCTCGAGGAGACGGCGGATCTGTATCAGGCGGGCATGACCTCGCACGCGAGCGTCAACGTCATGCTCGCGCTCGAAGGCGAGTTCGCGATCGAGTTCCCCGACCACATGCTCAAGCGCAGCGTGTTCGAGAGCATCGAAGCCATGCGGGGCGCGATCGAGGAGCTCACCAAGAGCACGTGACGCCGCGGGCCCACAGCGTCACCGGTCATCGGCGGGCGGCGATCTCGGCGTGGCAGGCGTGCGCCACGCCGCCCGGAGCCATCGCCGACCCGGCGGCGCTCGAGCGCGCGGGCCTCCCGTGGATGGAGACGGCCGCGCCCGCGACGGCCGCCGCGGCGGCGCGGCAGGCCGGCTTCAGCCTCGACGGCCCCGTGCGCCGCTTCGACGCCGAGGATTGGTGGTTCCGCGCCAAACTGCCCGCCGTCGAAGGTGGCGCGGACGCGGCGGCGGGCGCCGACGCCGGCGAGGTGGCGCTCGTCTTCGAGGGCATCGCCACGGTCGCGGACGTGTGGCTCGACGGCGCGCACCTCCTTGCGAGCGACGACATGTTCATCCGCCACGAGCGGCGGCTCGGCGGCGCGCGCGCCGGCGCCGAGCTCGTCATTCGCTGTCGCGCGCTCGAGCCGCTGCTCGCCTCCAAGCGGCCGCGGCCGCGCTGGCGCGCACCCATGATCGAGCACCAGCAGCTGCGCTGGTTCCGCACGACGCTGCTCGGGCGCACGCCCGGGTGGTCCCCGCCCGCGCCGGTCGTCGGGCCCTGGCTGCCCGTGCGCGTCGAGCGCCGCGTCGGCCTCGTCGTCGAGGACCTGCGGCTCGACGTGTGCTTGCGGGGCGAGCGCGGCCGCGTCGACGTCGACTGCCGCCTGCGCGCGCTCGGCGCGGCGTCCCTCGGCCCCGTCCAGCTCGTCGTCGAGCGCGCGGGGCGCCGCCACGCCGTGGCGCTCACGGGCGACGGCGCGCGTTTCGCCGGGAGCCTCGAGGTGCCCGACCCGGAGCGCTGGTGGCCCCACACGCACGGTGAGCCCGCGTGCTACGAGGCCCGCCTCGTCGCCGGCGACGTCACGGTCGGCCTCGGCCGCGTCGGGTTCCGCGAGATCGTGCGCGAGGAGCCGTTCGCGCTGCGCATCAACAGCGCGCGGATCTTCTGCCGCGGCGCCTGCTGGACCCCCCTCGACGTGACGCGCCTTCAGGCCGACCGCGGCGCCTACGCCGCCGCACTCACGCAGGCGCGCGACGCCGGCATGAACCTGCTGCGCGTCGGCGGCACGATGGTCTACGAGCGCGACGACTTCTACGAGCTCGCCGACGAGCTCGGCATCCTGATCTGGCAGGACTTCATGTTCGCCAACATGGATTACCCCGAGGACGATCCGGCCTTCCTCGCCACGGTCGTCGAGGAGGCGACGCAGCAGCTCGGCCGGCTGCAGGGTCGGCCCAGCCTGGCAGTGCTCTGCGGCAACTCCGAGGGCGAGCAGCAGGCCGCCATGTGGGGCGCGCCGCGCGAGCGCTGGAGCCCGCGCCTGTTTCACGAAGTGCTGGCCGACCTCGCGCGCGCGTACTGCCCGGGCGTGCCCTATTGGCCGTCGAGCGCGCACGGCGGCGCCTTCCCGCACGAGGCCGACGTCGGGACGACGTCTTACTACGGCGTGGGCGCGTACCTCCGCCCGCTCGACGACGCGCGCCGCGCCGAGGTGAAGTTCGCGACGGAGTGCCTGGCCTTCGCCAACGTCCCGGAGCCCCGCGCCCTTCCCGGCGGCCCGTCGGTCCGCGCCCATCACGCGGCCTGGAAGGCGCGCACGCCCCGCGACCTCGGCGCCGGCTGGGACTTCGACGACGTCCGCGATCACTACCTCGAGCGCCTCATGGGGGTCGACGCGCGCGACCTGCGCACGACCGACCACGACCGCTACCTCGCGCTCGGGCGCGTCGTCACGGGCGAGGTTATGGCGCAGGTGTTCGGCGAGTGGCGCCGCGCGCGCTCGACCTCGGCGGGTGGCCTCGTCTGGTTCCTGCGTGACCTGTGGCCGAGCGCCGGCTGGGGCGTCGTCGACGTGGCGGGCGCGCCCAAGGCGGCTTATTACGCCCTCAAGCGCGCGTTCCAGCCCGTCGCGCTCCACGTGAGCGACGAGGGCGGCAACGGGCTGGCGCTCCATCTCTGCAACGAGCGGCCCGAGCCGCTGCGCGGCGAGCTCGAGCTCGCGCTCTACCGCGCCGGGGAGATCGAGGTCGGCCGCGCGCGCCGCCCCGTCGAGCTCGCCGCGCGCGAGACGCTCGAACTCTCGGCCGCGGCGTGCTTCGACGGCTTCCTCGATCTCGGCTACGCCTATCGTTTCGGGCCGCCGCCGCACGATCTCGTCGCCGCAACGCTGCGCGCGGCCTCGGGCGAGGTGCGCGCCCGCGCCTTCCACTTCCCGCTCGGCCTGCCGTCCGCGCGCGAGCGCGACGTCGGCCTGCGCGCCGAAGCACGACCGGACAGCGACGGAGCCGCGCTCGTGGTGGGCGCGCGGCGCTTCGCCCAATCGATCGCGATCGACGCCGAGGGCTTCGAGCCCGATGACGCCTATTTCCACCTCGCGCCGGGCGAGGAGAGGACCTTGCGCCTGCGACGCGTGTCCGGCGCGGGCCCGTTGCGCGGCACCTTGCAGCCGCTCAACGCCGAGGCGTCGACCAAGATCACGATCGTCGGACCATGAGCTACGGCGAACCGCTCTACTTCGGACCCGAGGAGCGCCCCCTCTTCGGCTGGCTGCACCGGGCGGCGAGACCCGCGCAGCTCGGGCTCGTGCTCTGCGGTCCCTTCGGCTACGAGTCCATTTGCACCTACCGCATCCTGCGCCACTTCGCGGCCGCCGCGAACGCGGCCGGCATCCCGGCCCTGCGCTTCGACTACGACGGCACGGGCAACTCGGCCGGCGACGATCGCGAGCCCGGCCGGTTGGCGGCGTGGGTCGCCAGCGTGGGCCAAGCAATCGACGCCCTCCGCGCGCACACCGACGTCGAACAGGTCGTGCTCCTCGGCGTGCGGCTGGGGGCCACGATGGCGACGCTGGCCGCGATCGACCGCAGCGACGTCGACAGCCTCGTCGCGATCGCGCCCGTCGTCGCGGGAAAGGCATACCTGCGCGAGCTGCGCGCCTTGCAAATGAGCACGGGGCTGCCTCCGGCGCCGCCCCACGTCGTCGTCGAAGTGGGCGTGCAAGAGGCCCTGGGGTTTTCGTTCACGGCCGCGACGAAAGCAGAGCTCTCCGCCGTCGACCTCACGGCGCTCGAGCGTCTGCCCGCGCCCGCCGTGCTGCTCATCGAGCGCGACGACCTGCCGGCCGACGAGAGCTGGCCGCAGCACCTCGCCACCCTCGACGTGGCGGTCGAACGGCGTCGGCTACCGGGCTACGTCGACATGGTGCTGGGCGCCGAGTTCTCCAAAGTGCCCGAGGAGATGGTCTTCGCGACGATCGAATGGCTCGGCGTGCGCGCCGCCATGCTGGGCGTGCCGGACCTCGCGAAGCCCGTGACCGCCCCCGTGACGCGGCGGCGCGCGCGCATCGGGGCCATCATCGAGAGCGCCGAGAGCGTCGACGAGAACGGCCGGCTGTTCGGCGTGCTGAGCACGCCGGCGGCGGCGCCACCCGCGCGCCGGGGGCTGCTGCTGCTCAACGCGGGGGCCGTTCACCACATCGGCCCCAACCGCCTCTACGTCAACCTCGCGCGCCGCTGGGCCGCGCTCGGCCACGCGGTCCTGCGCCTCGACGGCGGCGGCATCGGCGACAGCCTGCCCCGCCCCGGTCAGCACGAGAACGTCGTCTACACCGACGACGCGAGCGACGACATCGCCCGAGGGCTGGCCTTTCTGCGCCG
>DATKFB010000161.1:0-2354 GCA_035544435.1 Polyangia bacterium | reverse complement strand
CGTTGCGCGCGAACGCGCCCTCGGCGGGGCGCCACTCGAGCAGGCGGTGGAGCGTCGAGGCCGGCACGCCCGCTTGATCGGAGAGCCGCTTGGCGGCGCGGCCCGTGGGCGCGGCCAGCGCGATGCGCAGGCCCTTCCGCGAGAGGATCGAGACGATGCCGCGCACGATCGTCGTCTTGCCGACGCCCGGCCCGCCCGTGACGACGGCCACCTTGCCCGACAGCGCGAGCACGACCGCCTCGGCCTGCTGGCGAGCGAGCGCGATGCCGGCCCGCTGCTCGTACCAGGCGAGCGCGCGCGGCACGTCGATCTCGACCGAGGCGGCGCGCCCGTCGAGCAGCTTGCGCAGCCCCTCGGCGACGGCCCGCTCGGCGCGGTAGAGGTCGGCGTCGTAGACGGCGTCGCCCGCGTCGAGCGCGCCCGCGTTGACGCCCGCGTCGAGCGCGACGTCGCCCGCGCGCGCCAGCCGGTCGACGGCGGCGTCGGCGAGCTTCTCGGCGACCTCGAGGAGTGCCGCCGCCTGCCGCACGAGGCGCCCGCGCGGCACGAACACGTCGCCGTTGGTCGCGCTCTCCTGGATGACGTGGCGCACGCCCGCCTCGACGCGCACGTCCGACTCCTTCTCGATGCCCAGCGCCGACGCGAGCTTGTCGGCCGAGAGAAAGCCGATGCCCCAGACGTCGAAGGCGAGCCGGTAGGGGTTCTCGCGCACGCGCGCGATGGCGGCCGCGCCGTAGCGCTTGTAGATGCGCGCCGCGAAGGCCGGGGAGACGCCGTAGCCCTGCAAGAACACCATGACCTTGCGCACCTCGCGCTGAGCGCTCCACGCCGCGCGGATCGACTTCGCGCGCGCCGGGCCGATGCCCGAGACCTCGCTTATGCGCCCGGGATCGGAGTCGAGGATCTCGAGCGTCTCGATGCCGAAGCGCTCGACGATGCGGCCGGCGAACTCGGGCCCGATGCCCTTGATGAGGCCGGAGCCGAGGTAGCGGCGGATGCCGTCGAGGGTTGCGGGGGCCACCTCCGTGTAGCGCGCGACGCGGAACTGCTCGCCGAAGCGCGCCGTCGTCTCGTACCGCCCTTGCACGCGCAGCGCCGCGCCCGCCGGCACGCCCAGCAAGCTGCCCACGACGGTCACGACGTCGCCGCCGCCCTGGAGCTTGAGGCGCGCCACGGTGAACGCGCCGTCGCCGCCCGAAAAGACTATGCGATCGATCGTCCCCTCGAGCGTCTCGTCGTCCCCTCGGCTTTCGCCTTGGCCGCTCTTGGCGGCGCGCTCGAACAGATCCACGTCGTCTCCCCGCCTCATGGGAGCATGGCGGCGCGCGGCCTTCAACAGCGCCGCGGCCGAACCCGACGTCAGCGTGCTAACGTGCTTGCCCCATGCAGCCCCCGCCGATGCCGCCGCCGCCGCCCGGGTCGCGGCCCGGGGCTGTTGGCGCGGCCGGCCGCGGCCCCAGCGCCGGCGACCACATTGAGGTGACGAACAAGTCGGACGGCGGCTTCTTCCACTGGCTGTTCAAGCTCTACGCGTTCGCCTTCCTGGGCGCGATCGGCGTCGTGCTGTTCGGGCTCGTGGGCGTCTACGTCTACTTCGCGGCGACGCTGCCCACGCTGCCGGACCTCGCGACGTACCACGAGACCGCCGCGACGACGACGATGATCCGCGCCTGGGACGGCACGCCCCTCGCCGAGCTCGCGGCCGAGCGCCGCGAGATCCTGGCCTTCGAAAAGTTCCCGCCCGTGCTCGTGAACGCCTTCCTGGCCGCCGAAGATCGGCGCTTCTACGAGCATGGCGGCCTCGACCTGCGCGGCATCGCCCGCGCGCTCGGCGCCAACCTGCGCGCCGGCGAGGTCGCGCAGGGCGGCTCGACGATCACGCAACAGGTCGCGAAGTCCTTCCTCGGCCCCGAGCGCACGCTCCAGCGCAAGGTCCGCGAGGCGATCCTCGCGCGCCGCATCGAGGCCAAGTATTCGAAGCGCGACATCCTCACGCTGTACCTGAACCAGATCTTCCTCGGACACGGCGCCTACGGCGTCGCGGCGGCGGCGCGGCGCTACTTCGACAAGGCCATAGACGAACTCGACCTCGGCGAGATGGCGACGCTCGCGGGGCTCGCGCGCGCGCCGTCGCGCTTCTCTCCCCTCACGAGCGTCGAGCGGGCGCGAGCGCGGCGCGATCAGGTGCTGGGCGCCATGGTGGCCTCGGGCCAGCTCACCGACGACGAGGCCAACCGCTGGCGCGCGCGGCCCGTGACGGTGCGCCAGCGCCCCGACTTCTTCCACAACACGTCGCCCTACTTCGCCGAGCACGTGCGGCGCGACATCATGAAGCGCTACGGCGAGAAGAAGCT
>DATKFB010000160.1:0-6716 GCA_035544435.1 Polyangia bacterium | reverse complement strand
CGAGTACGTGCTCGTCGACACGGCGGGCCTGCGCCGCCGCCGCTCGATCGACACGCTCACCGAGCACGTCGCCGCCAAGATGTCGCGCGACCAGCTCGAGCGCTGCGACGTCGCCGCGCTCGTCATCGACGCGCGCGAGGGCGCGACCGCCGAGGACGCGCGCCTCGCGAGTCTCATCGAGGACTCGGGCCGCGCCGCGCTGCTCGTCCTCAACAAGAAGGATCTCGTCTCGCGGGCCGACATCGACAAGCGCCTGGCGTCCTCGCGCGAGCAGCTCGCCTTCATGAGCTACGCGCCCGCCGTGCTGACGTCGGCAGCGACGGGCGCGGGCGTGACGGCCATCGCCACGGAGGCCGCGCGGCTCCTCGGCGAGGCCTCGCGTCGCATCTCGACGGGCCAGCTCAACAAGCTCTTCGAGGAGATCGTGGCGCGCCACCCGCCGCCGTCCGGTCCCGCGGGCCGCCACGTGCGCCTTTACTACGCGACGCAGACCAACGTGCGTCCGCCCACCTTCGTCGTCAGCACGAACCAGCCCGACGACATCGGTCCGGCCTACCTGCGCTTCCTCACGAAGCAGCTCCGCAACGCCTACGGCTTCGAAGGCACGCCCATCCGCATCCACCTGCGCGCGCGGCGCAAGAAGCAGAAGGTCCGCCACGCCGCCGAAGACTAGAAAATCCGCGAAAGACGAAGCGTCAACGAGAAGGCGAGGGGACGCTGGCCGAACTCCATGGCGTTGCCGAACAGATCGGCGGGCGAGAAGATGTACTGCGCGCTGGCGCCCCACGCCCAGCGCGTCGTGAGCAGGTAGTCCGCCCCGAGGCCGAGCTCGGTCGCGAAGGCCGTCTTGGGCGCGCCCGGGCCGCTCCATTGCACGAGCCCGACGCCGACCTCGAGGTACGGCACGAGGCGGAGCACGTCGAAGGTGTAGGTCGACCCGACGAGCGCCGTGCGCGCCTGCAGCGTCCCCGCGGGCGGTCCGTTCTTCACCGCCTTCACGGGGTGCGAGACGACGCCCACCGAGGCGCGCGCCGCGAACGCCTCGTGAAAGCCATACTCGAGGTCGAGGGCGCCCGCGAGGCCCCACGGTTGGAACGGATACCCGTTGGCGTTTCCACCCCCGCCGCGCGCCGACAGCTGCCACTCGTCTTCTCCCACGGCCCGCGCATGCCGGGCCGCGAGGCCGATCATCGCGAAGGACAGAGCGGCCACCAGGACCGCGACGGGCGCGCGCCTCACGACGGGCGACTATACACGAGCGGTCGCGCCGCGATCGGGAGGCGGCGCCGGGCCGCCCGAATTGACCGCGGGGGACCGCTCTGTTATCTCCACCCCGTGGCGAAAAGCATCTCCCGGAAAGAGCTCAAGCAGCCCGACGAGTTCGTCAGCTTCTGGACGCACGCGGCCGAGCTGGCGACGCGCTTCGCGACCGAGCGCCGGCGCGCCCTGCTCGTCGGCACGACGATGCTCGTGACCGTCGTCATCGGCTCGATCGTCTTCTCGTCGATCTCGGAGCGCCACGCCCAGACCGCCTCGGAAGCGCTCGCGCGCATCGAGCGCCTCGCGACGGCCGAGCTTCGCCCCGAGGGCACGCCGCCCGCGAAGCCCGACGGCACGACGCCGCCCGACGACGGCGTCGCGCACTTCAAGACGGACAAGGAGCGCGCCGAGGCCGCGCTCAAGGAGCTCGACGCGTTCGTGGCGAGTTCGGGCAACCCGCTGCGCATGGAGGGGCGTCTCGAGCGCGGGCCCCTGCTCCTGTCGCTCGGCCGCGTCGACGAGGCCATCGCGGCTTACGAGCAGATCCTGAATGGCAGGCCCGACGATCGCCTGCGCTTCCTCGCGCACGAGGGCCTCGGGTACGCCCAGGAGGCCAAGGGCGACCTGCCCGCCGCCATCGCGACCTTCCAGAAGCTCAACGACGACGCCGCCGTCTTCAAGGAGGGCGGCTTCTACAAGGATCGCGCCGCCTACCATCAGGCGAGAATTGCCGAGCTGCGAGGCAACGCGGATGACGCCAAGAAGCTCTATCGAGAGGTGCTGGACAAGAATCCCACCACCTCGCTCCGGGACGAGATCACGAACCGGCTCGCGGTCCTCGAGCTGAAGTGAGAGCGAACGGCCGCCGCCGCGCGTCCGCGGCGCTCGCGTGCGCGCTCCTCGTCGGCGCGTCCACCTGCGCGACGCCCGGGCGCCCGCGCGATCCCGCCGACCTGCCCGCGCACCCGGCGGGCCTCTTGCAAATCCGCTGGCGCGCCGCCCTGCACGAGCACGGGCTCTTCGAGCCCGCCCCCGAGGAGTGCGCCTCGGGCGTGCTCGCGCACGGGCGCGTCGTCGTCGGCTCCCGTTCCGGGAACGTCGTGGGCGTCGAGCTCGCGCAAGGGCACGTAGATTGGGCCGTCGCTTTGTCAGGAGGCGTCGATGGCGACGCCCGCTACGACGCGGTCCGCGATCAGGTCTACGTCGGCGCCGACGACGGCTCGTTCTACGCGCTCGACCCGGACCACGGCACGACCCGCTGGTCGTATCGGGCCAAGGGCGCCATCGAGCGCGGCGCCGCCTTTGGCGGCACGAACGCCGCGAGCGGCCTCGTCTACGTCGCGACCGCCGCCGATCGCGTCTTCGCGCTCGAGGCCGCCACGGGCAAGTGGCGCTGGCAGTACGAGCGTGAGACCCCCGAGGGCTTCACGATCCACGGCTACTCGGGCCCGCGCCTCGCGGAGGGGCGCGTCTTCGCGGGCTTCGCCGATGGATTCCTCGTCTCGCTCGCCGCGGGCACGGGCGAGGTGCAGTGGGCGCGCTCGCTCGCGGCCGCCTCGGACCAGTTCGTCGACGTCGACGCGACCCCCGCGCTCGTAAAGCTGCCGGGCGCGCCCGGCGACGTGCTCGTCACGTCGTCCTACTCGGGCGGCCTCTACGCCGTCGACGCCCGCGACGGCAACGTGCGCTGGCGCCTCGGCACCGAGGGCGTCGGCCCGGTGACGCCCTTCGAGAACCGGCTGTACTTCGCGGCGCCGCGCCAGGGCCTGCATGCCTCGGACCTCGACGGCCACGTCGTATGGCGCCAGGGCCTGACCGAGGCTGGCGACCTGACGCCGCCCGTGGTCGTCGGCCGCACGCTCGTCTTCTCGGGCAGCCGCGCCGGGCTGTTCGTCGTCGATCGCGAGACGGGCGACCTGCTCGAGCTCTTCAACCCGGGGCAGGGCATCTGCGCGGCGCCGACCATCGATCTCGCCACGCGCCGCGTCTACGTCCTGTCGAACGGCGGAACCCTCTACGCGCTCGATCTCGGCGCGGTCTGACGAAGATCCGCTACGCGCCGGCGCTGACGCCGCGGCCGTAGAGACTCTCGCCCATGGCCTCGATGCGGCGCACGAGCTCTTTGATGCGGCGGTTGCCGCCCGCATCGCGCGCCTTCCACTCGACGCCGAAACCGTTGGCGCCGCCCGGGTGACCGCGCCACGCGACGCGCGCCGACAGCGGCATCGCGATCTCCGCGCCCGGAGGTGAGACCTTGAGGACGACGTCGATGTCGTCCGGCAGCGGCTCGGCCGTGCGCACGAAGGCGCCGCCACGCCCGATGTCGAGCAGCGTCCCGATCTTATCCTGGAGCCCGCCCGGAACCTGCCAGGTCACGGGCAGCTCGACGGGGAGGCGCTGGTGCCGCCGCGCCATCTGCTCGGAGGAGTCACCGCGCGCGACGCTCACGAGGTAATCACGCGTCTGCGCCTCGGTCGCTAGGAACTCGATCCCGATGCCGGCCTTGGTCTTCGTGCTGTGCTTGCCCGGCCGCCGCCACACGACGATACCCCGCAGCAGCATCGGGCTGCGGCGCTTCCCGAGGCGCACCGAGACGACGACGGCCTCGCCTATCGCCAGCGGCTTGCGGGTGGGAAAAAAGATGCCGCCGTTCGCCGGGTCGGGCAGATAGTGGTCGAGAAACGCCCCACCGGTCGCGAAATGAGCTTTGAGAATGGTCATGTGGGGAAGTGAAGGAGATTGTACTATAGAGAAGTCAGGATCTGTAAAGCAGATTGCGACAGAGTTGCGTACCACTGATTTTGACTACCCTTTACCGACAGACCGCGTGGCGGCGGTACCGGCTCATATTCGCGATGAGTCTCGCCTCTTCGTGATGCCTCGCGGCGGAGGGAGTGCGAACAAGCACGGGCACTTTCGCGACCTGGCCGCGCACTTGCCGGAGCGCAGCCTGCTCGTTCTGAACGACACGCGGGTCCTCGCGGCGCGTCTCCGGGCCCGCAAGCCCACCGGCGGAGTGGTCGAGCTGCTCCTGACGCGCGCCATTTCCGCAGCGCCGGCCTCGCGCGAGGCGTCGGCGGGCGGTCCCGGCGCGGGTTTTTGCGAGACCTGGGAGGCGCTCGGGCGTGGGCTCGGCAACGCTCCTTTGGGGCTCGGGCTCGAGATCGTGGGGATGGCGGATGCGCCCAGCGTAGTCGCGACCCTCGTCGAGCGCGGTGAGGAGGGGCGCTTCGTGATCCGGGTCGAGGGCCGGGGGCCCCCTTCGCTCGCCGCCGTGCTGGACGTGCTCGGCGAGGTGCCGCTGCCTCCCTACATCGTCGCCGCGCGGCGCGCGGCTTCGGAGGCGGCCCCGGGCTCCGTGGGCGCCGCGGCCGTGGACGACCGCGTGCGCTACCAGACCGTCTATGCGCGCGCGCCGGGCGCCGTGGCGGCGCCCACGGCGGGGCTGCACTTCACGGAGGCGTTGCTCGAAGAGCTGCGCGCGCGCGGTCACGAGCTCGCGAGCGTCACGCTGCACGTCGGGCCCGGCACGTTCCGTCCCGTCAAGAGCGAGGATCCACGCGCGCACCGCATGGACGAGGAGCGCTACACGATCAGTCCCGAGACCGCCGACACCGTCGGGCGCGCCCGCGCCACCGGCCGACCCGTCATCGCGATCGGCACGACGGTCGTGCGCACGCTCGAGGCCTCGGCGCGCGCCCACGGCGGCGCCGTCGCGGCGGGGCAGGGCACGACCGATCTCTTCATCCTGCCCGGCGACCCGTTCGCCGTCGTCACGGGGCTCGTCACGAACTTCCACCTGCCGCAGTCGACGTTGCTCATGCTCGTGTGCGCGTTTGGCGGCACGGCGCCCGTGCTGGCCGCGTACCAGGAGGCCGTCGCGCGCGGCTACCGCTTCTACAGCTACGGCGACGCCATGTTCATTCGCCCGCGAGACGGCCGACCGACGCCGGGGCAGGGCGCGTGAGCGTCTTCCGCGTCGAGGCGCGCGCGGGGCGGGCGCGCGCGGGCGTGCTCGAGACGGCGCATGGCCCCGTCGAGACGCCCGTCTTCATGCCCGTTGGCACGCAGGCGACCGTCAAGGCCCTGTCGTCCGACGATCTGCGCCGTCTCGGCGCGCGCATCATTCTCGGCAACACCTACCACCTCGCGCTGCGGCCGGGCGCCGAGCGCATCGCCGCGCTCGGCGGGCTGCACGCGTTCATGGGGTGGTCGGGCGCCATCCTCACTGACTCGGGCGGCTTTCAGATCTTCAGCTTGCGCGAGCGCTGCGCGATCGACGAAGACGGCGTGACGTTTCGCTCGCACCTCGACGGCTCGGAGCAGCGATTCACGCCCGAGCGCGCCATGCAGATTCAGGCGCTGCTCGGCAGCGACGTCGCCATGGCCTTCGACCACTGCCCGCCCTCGGACGCGCCGCGCGCGGCCATCGAGGACGCCATGGCGCGCACGACGGCGTGGGCGCGCCGCTCGCTCGCCTCGCCCGCGGCGCCCGGGCAGCTGCGCTTCGGGATCGTCCAGGGTGGCACCCACCTCGACCTGCGCTGCCGCCACCTCGCCGCGCTCGCCGAGATGAGTGCCGGTGGCGATGGGCGCGGCTTCGACGGCCTCGCGCTGGGTGGATTGGGCGTCGGCGAGGCGCCCGCCGTCATGTACGACGTCATCGCCGCCGTCGCCCCGGAGATGCCGGAGGATCGGCCGCGCTACCTCATGGGCGTCGGAACGCCGACGGACATTTGGACGGCCATCGCCGCGGGCGTCGACATGTTCGATTGCGTGATGCCCACGCGCAACGCGCGCAACGGGAACCTCTTCGTGCGCGGCGGCAAGCTCAACATGGGCAACGCGCGCTTCCGCGACGAGGCGGGGCCCGTCGAGGAGGGCTGCCCCTGCGAGTGCTGCGCGGGTTACAGCCGCGCGTATCTGTCTCACCTCTTTCGCGCCGAGGAGCTGCTCTTCTACCGGCTCGCGAGCGCGCACAACCTGCAGCACTACCTCGAGCTCGCGCGACGCGCGCGCGCGGCCATCCGGGCCGGCGCGTTCCCGCCCGAGCCGTGGTAAACGAACCACCATGGCGAAGCGCGTGGGCGTGATCCTCGCGGGGTGCGGCTATCGCGACGGCAGCGACCTCGCGGAGACGATGCTGGCGTTCCTCATGCTCGACCGCATGGGGGCGAAGGCCATCTGCTTCGCGCCCGACGCCGAGCAGCCCGAGGTCGTCGATCACCTGCACGACGCGGGGGCAGCCGGGATCGTGACGCCTACAGCGACGTCGTCGGCGCCCCGCAACGCGCGCGTCGAGGCCGCGCGCCTCGCGCCGGGAGAGGTCTTGCCGCTCTCGACGCTCGACCCCAACCGCCTCGAGGGCCTCTTCATCCCTTCGGGGCGCGGCGTCGCGACGCTGCTATCGAACTACGCGGAGAAGGGCGTGCTCTGCGTCGTCGATCCCGACCTCG
>DATKFB010000159.1:0-4887 GCA_035544435.1 Polyangia bacterium | reverse complement strand
CCCGTGCGGCGCCGCGCCGAGCCCGAGCCGCCGCAGCAGCGCAGGCACGGCCGTGTCGGCCAGAGCGACCGCCACGGCCGCCTGATGCCACATATGCCGCACGCTCGCCATAGAAGCCGAGGGCAGCTATAGCCAGCTATTGAACTAGAGTCAATAGCCGTCAGGCCTGGGCCGGACGCGCGGGCTTCTTGCTCTTGTCTTTGTTCTTGTCTTGGGCCCTGACCTTGGCCTTGGCCTTGCCGGGATCGAGCTCGAAGGCCTTGGCGAGGATCGAGATGTAGCTCGAGACCAGCAACTCGCGTAGGTCGTCGCGCGGCAGCTCGGGGTGGCTCACCCAGTCGAGGCTCGAGCCCTCGACCATGGCGATCCAGGCGCGCAGGGCGGCGCGAAGCACGGGGCGCGGCTTCGAAATCTCGAGGTTCTGGAGGAAGTAGCGCATGACGACCTCGCGATGCTCCTCGAGGATGTCGCTGATCTCGGGCGCGATGGCGACGCCGCTGCGGTGAATGGCCGTGTACACGGCGCCGTACTCCTGAACGTAGTTCAGGTGCGCGTCGATGGCGGCGCGCAGGCGGGCGGCCGGGGGCAGCTCGGCGTGCGGCTTCGTGAGCCGTCGCAGCTTGAGCGACGCCGCCCGGATCGTCTCGACGTAGAACTCCCGCTTGCCCTTGAAGTAGTGGTAGAGGAGCCCCTTCGAGATGCCAGCCGCCGCCGCGACGTCGTCGACCGAGATGTCCTCGTACGAATGCGTCGAGAAGAGGCGGATGCCCAAGTCGAGCAGCTGAACGCGGCGCTCGTCGATCTGCAGCCGCACGCGGCGTGGCGCCACCGTGCTGCGACGTCTGAGTGACGGCTGGGCCTCGGGCTTTCGGGGGAGCGGGCTCACGGGTGCTCGGCTGCCAAGATAGCGGGGCCGGCCCATCGACTCAAGCAGCGCGCGGCGGCCATGGATCGTCAAACGGCGGTCAATGACGGTCATCCGCGCCGCGCCTTCAGGCCCGGGCCCTCGAGAGCGCGGCCCGCGCGCACAGCGGCGTCACGAGGATCCCGTCGACAACGGCGAAGCCCACCTTGAAGACGAGGAACCGATCGAACGGCAGCCGATCGACGCCGAGCCCCACGAAGGTCATGAGCATCGCGGGAACGAGCACGACGAGCGAGGCGAGCGCCAGGCTGCCCGCGCGGGCCCAGGTTCCCTCGGGGAGGCGCAGACCCGCGAAGCTCCCCGCGAAGCTCCCGACGACGGTCGCGGCCGATGGCAGCGGCGTCAACCGGCCCGCGCGCACGTGCCAGTTCGTCAGGAACGTCACGATGACGCACGTGAGGACGGGCAAGATGACGCTCGTCGCGACCGTGTCAGTCGCGATCCCGACGGCCCCCCAGAGCGGAACGACGGCCATCCGGTGAAAGACGGCCCACGCGATGGCGCCGTTGATGCCGGCGTTGAGCAAGGCGGCGCCTAGACCGTTGTCGAGCAGCAAATATCTCCAGTGGGCGGCGCGCATCGACACGAGCGCCGTTAGAGGTCCTCGAACAACGCCGGATCGACCTTTTGGTTCGAGCGCACGTTCGTGTACTCGTAGCGCTCGAGGAAGCCCTGCCCGTCGTACACTTCGATCTTCACGGGCAGGCCGAGCTTCGCGTCGACGCACAGCCGCGTGCGCTGCGCGTACAGGCCCTTGGCGCCGGGCGGCGCCGTGTACTCCATGCAGTAAGCGCCGCTGCCGTCGAAGCCCTGGTCCTTGCGGACGAGTCCGCCAAAGGCTTGGCCCTTGTGCAGGTCGCTCGCCACGAGATCGAGCAGCGGGCCGAACCCGAGCTCGGTGACGCTGTGGTTCGTGTCGCCGTGCGCGAGCCCGCCGTTGAGATCGATCCACAAGGACGCGATGCCGAGGATGCCGGCCTCGCGCACGAGCATCTCGCTCGGGCGCTTTTGCGTCCAGATGACCTTTCTGCCCGACTTGGGACCCTCGACGTACTCGAGGCGCTGCGCGCGCGGCGAGGCTTGAACGACGACCTCCATGGTCTGCGCGGGGAGCAGCTTCCCGCCCACGCGCTCCTGCTTGAGCAGGCGCGCGCGGTAGGTGCCGAGCCGGCGCACGCCCTCGCGGCCGAGCCCGATGAGCTCCTCGGGCGAGGTGGCGCGCAGGCGCTCCGCGAGCGCGGGCGGCGGTAGAGCGCGAAGCTCGTCGAGGCGCGCCCCGGAGTCACCGGCGCCCGCGAGTGCCAACACGACGAAGACCGAGGCCCGTGCGAGCAGCATCACCGGCCTTTTAGCCCCGTATTGACCTGTAGTCAATAGCTGGTCTAGGCTCGCGTCCGGGAGCTCGGACGAAGCCGTCGGCGATGGATACGCCTGCCAGACATGGTCCGCGCCGCGCGTGGTTGGCCGCAGTCTTCGCGTGGGCGAGCGTCGCCTGCAGCCGCCCCGAGCACTTCTCGGTCGTGGGCGTGACTGAGGGCGCGGCCGGAAGCGCGGGAGCTGAATCCGACGCCGGGGGCGGCCGCGAGGTTTCCGATGGAATGCCAGTCCCCGAGGCGATGGACGCCGCCCTCGAGCCCGTGAGCATGGCCGACGGTAAAGACGCCGCCGCGCCCCCAGACGACACCGGCGCGCTCCGCGAGGACGCCGGCGCGTCCGAGACGAGCCCGGCGGACGGCGCCGGCGGCTCCGGCCCGCGCGGCGACGCGGGGGACACCGCGGACGGGCCACCTCCTGGCTGCGCCACCGGCGCGGACTGCATCTGCGCGACGTCGAAGACTTGCACGCTCGGCTGCGTCGGCGCCGGCTGCACCTTGCGCTGCGGGATCAGCGGCACCTGCAACTTCGACTGCCCCGGGGGCGGCTGCACCTTCGTCTGCAACACCTCGTCGAAATGCCAGACGACGTGCGCGGGCGGAAACTGCGACCTCACTTGCGGCGACTCAGCGATGTGCGTCCTCAAGTGCGGCGGAGTCGACGCGGGCGCCGTGACCTGCGGCGGCGGCCGGCTTGTGTGCGGCCGCGCCTGCTGAGCGCCCGCTCAGCGGCCGAACGACCCGGCCACGAGCACGCCCGCCGCGCCCCCATCAAACGTGGGCGCGATGGTCCAGCCGCCGGCTTCGTGCGCGGCGCGCAGCGCGCCCGTCGGCCGCGTGAAGATCTGCAGCTCGCCAACGGCGGTCCCGACGAGCGCGCCCGCGACGCCCGTCGCCCAGCGGTGATAGCCGAGGCCGACGATGAGCAACCCGCCGCCGTTGACGGCGATCGTCGCCACGTGCGCGAGCCAGCCGCGCGAGAAGGCCTCGTCCTCGGCGCTGCGCCGGAGCAGGCGCGCCCCCTCGGACTGCAGGACGCAGCGGTCGTCGCCGGCGCGCACGGCCGCGAGCCGCCCCTCGAGGACGCCCGTGTCGCCGACGGCGGGCACTGGAACGAACAACACGGGCACGAGGCCCAGCACCGTCTTGCCCGCGCCGACGTAGAGCTCTGCGCGCTGGCCCGGGTCGTCGCGCGTGAGCGCCAGCCCCGCCTGCCCGAGCGCGAGCGCCGAATAACCGAGGCCCCAGCCCCACGCCCACATGCGCGCGTCGTGCGCGTCCGCCCGCAGGCGCTCGCGCGCGAGCGCCAGACCCTCCTCGGTGTCAGGACAGGTCTGCGCGCGCGAGACCGCCGGCACGAGCAGCACGACGGCCAGCGCCGCGCACGATGCCGACGCGGCCCTCACCCGCGCAACGCCGCCAGCACGAGCGAGGGGGCGCGCGCGATTCGAGGCCGCATCTCGAACGCCGCCAGCTTCTCCCCGATGACGTTGCACTGGGCGTTGTCGAAGTACCAGGCGGGCTTGGGCGCGAGGACCGTGGGCGCGCGCACGATCGACTTCTCGATCCCGTCCAGCATGAACGTGTTGTGGACCCACCCGAGCCCGCTCTGGATGTTCGCGAGGGTCGCGCTCGGATGTCCCCCCCAGGGCGGCGAAACCGTCCCGTAGCCGACGGCGGGCCACACGTTGATGGCAACGGTTCCGTAGCGCAGCTCGGTGACGGTGCGCTCGAGGGCCTTACCGATCGGTTCGTCGGCCTCGCTCTTGCGATCGATGACGAGGGCGGCGTTGAGCGTCCCCCACAGCCGCTCGTTGCAGAAGGTCGTGACCGACGCGAGGAACGAGACCGGATCCGCCTCGCCGACCTCGGTGTGCGCCATAAGGCCGCAGAACGGCTCCACCCGAAACAGGTGCTCGTCGGCCCGCGAGGCGTCTACGCCGGGGATGAAGGCCCACGGCAGGCCATCGCCGTCGGGCGCGCCGAAATAGCCGACGCCCGCGCGCCCCGCGACGAGCTCCGCGTAGCGCTGGCGCGCGCCCGGGTAGTAGGGCACGCGCGCCGGCACGCGCTCGAGGGCCTGGCGGAAGAGTGCGAGGAACCGGTCGCGCTGGGGCCATCCGCGCGCGGTGATGAGGATCTTCGCGGCGTTGCAGTTGAAGGACGCGTTGTTCACCAGCATCGTGACGAGGTTGCGCGCCTGGAACCACAGCTCCTTCTCCGTGAAGGTTCCGGGGACGATGGCGACGGGGCTGACGTTGCCGAGCTCCGACGTGATGGGCTTGCGGAGCAACGGCTCGCCGTCGCGCTTGCGGCGCTCTTGCTCGGCGCCCGGCGCGCCCCACACGATGAGATCGTGCGTCTTGTCGGAGCCCGTGATGTGAACCTCGTCGACGTCGCGGTGCTCGCACAGGTACGCCCCGACGTCGCCACCGCCCGTGACGATGCGCAGGAAGCCCCGCGACACGAGCGGCTCGAGCCCGCGCTCGAGGAAGGGCGCGACCCACTCGTTCACCGGGTTCACCTTGAGCACGCAGACGCTGCCCTCGACGAACATCTTGTAGAGCACGTCCATGACGGGGATCGACG
>DATKFB010000158.1:0-2946 GCA_035544435.1 Polyangia bacterium | reverse complement strand
CAGCAGCATCGGCGTCTTGATGCGCATGAACACGCCGTTGACCGAGCCCTCGTCGATGACGTGGAGCTTGGCATTCTTGTACGTGAAGTTGGCGTGACGGGGCGAGAGCAGCGGGTCGTCCGGGAAGAGGATGGCGCCCTCGGTGCGGCCCGCGACGTGGTCGGTGCCGTTGAGCTGGTAGGTAACGCCGTCCGTGCCCTCGCCTTTGATGACGGTGAGCTTGGCCCGCCCCGGCACCTGGTTGGCCCCGAAGAACATCGTCTTGGCCGCTAGCGGCCCGGCGGCGGCCGGCTCGAGCTTGCCACCGCAGCTTCCGCAGAATCGGTTGTCGGCCGGCACCTCGGTGCCGCAGTGGGGGCAGGGTCTCCCTGGCATCATGTCTCCGGATTGGTGTCCCGACGCGCGCCGCCGCAGTCTAGCGCATTGTCGTCGCCACGCCGCTCAAGTCAAGCGGCCCGGGCGCGCGCCGGCGCGATCACGGGCGCGCGCCGCTCGGCTCGGCCGGAGCGGCCAGGGCCGCGGCGGCCGCGGCGCGCACGAGGACGTTCGGGTCGCCGAGCGCTCGGCGGAGGCCGGTGACGCCGGGACCGCCGGTCGCGGCGAGCGCGCGCACAATGCCGAGGCGCGCCTGCCAGGCTTCGTCGGCGGAGATCGCGGGCTGCGCGTCGAGCGCCGACGTCAAGGCCTCGGCGAGCGCCCGCGCCGCCGAAGGCGTCTGGGTCCAGCGCCGCGCCACGACGGCTGCGGCGTCGCGCTCCTCGGGGCCGCCCGCCGCGGCGCGCGCCACGCGATGGGGCGTGACGCGCGCGTCGTCGGACTTCGCGAGCACTCGGAGCGCGGCGGCGCGAACGCCGACCTCGCCGTCGTCGAGCCTCGCGGCCACGGCGTCGCGCGTGGCGGCGGCGATGACCGCCAGCGCGGCGGCCGTCGCGGGCGCGACCGGCGTGGCGGCCCCCGCGACGAGCGGCGCGAGGCCGGGGCCGTCCTGCCTCCCGTCGAGCGCTGCGAGCGCCGCACGTCGCCGCCATCCGCCGTCGCGCAGGGCGCGCTCGAGCGCATCGAGGACTGGGCGGGTGTCGTCGCGCCACAAGATCGTCGCGTCGGCGCTCGACGGGGCGGGCTCGAACGCCGCGAGGATCCCGTCGAGGTCGAGGTGCGTGCCCTCGACGGCGCGCGCGTCGTCGGGCGGCGCGCCGCCGCTCGCCCACACGTCGAGCGCCAGGAGCGCGGCCCCGGCGCGCGGGGCGCGGGCAAGGAGGGCTTCTTCGAGCAGCGTCGGTAGCGCGCGGCGGTCGCGCCGCGCCCCGAGCGCGAGCAGCGCGGCCCGCGCGAGCGCGTCGTCGCCCGAACGCGCGACCGCGAGCAGCGTCGTCATGGCCGCGCGCTCCGCCGGCAGCCCGAGCGCCACGACGGCGGCGCGCCGCGCCGAGAGGGGCCGCGCTACGTCGCCCGCGACGCTCGCGAGGATGCCGACCGCCTGCGTTCCGCCGCCGCGCCCGAGGCCGAGGCACGCGAAGCCGACGACGTCGGCGCGCGCGTCGCGCAGCGCGCGCGAGAACAGGCCGGCGTCGCGCGGGCTCCCGAGCCGCCCGAGCGCCCAGACGGCCGCGGCGCGCAGCTTCCCTTCGGGGGCGCTCGCGAGCTTCTCGAGCACGTCGTGTCCGCGCTCGTCGGCGAGTCGCCCGAGCGCGAGCACCGCCGCGAGGCGGGCCTCGTCGCCGTCGGGCGGCCGCGCGAGGTGGTCGCCCGCCGCCGGGTTCGGCGCCGGGTCCGTGGCCGGCGCCGCGACGCGCGCGAGGACGGACGCTGCGTCGTCGTTGCCGAGCATGCCGAGGAGCTCGACGACGGCAGGCTCGGGTGGTGCGTCGACCTCGGTGACGAGCTCGAGGAGCGGCCGCAGCCCATGCTGGGCGATGCGCGCGCGCGCTTCGCGCGCCGCGACGTCCGTGGCCGGGGCGCGATAAAGGCTCGGCAAGAGGCGGCGCAACACCTCGACGAGGACGCGCCGCATGGCCGGGGCGCGTCCGCCCGCGAACAGTCCCCGCGCGACGAGGCGCTCGAAGTCCGGCAAGCGGCCGAGCAGCTCCTCGGCGTCGAGGGCGCGCCGTCCCGCCTCGGCGATCACCTCGTCGTCGGTGGCGGTCTCGACGATGCGGCGTAGGATCTCGGCCGACGCGCGGACGTCGCCGCGCCGCTCGAAGAGGAGCGCGAGCGCGAAGCCCGCCGTGGCGTCGGCGTCGCTGTCGAACGCGCGGCGATATGTTTCGAAGGCGCGCTCGTCGTCGCCCGCGCGCTCTTGGATCGCGGCGATGCGCGCCAGCGCCTGTCCGTCGGCCGCGCCCAGGCGGGCCGCCTGCTCGGCGTGCGCGAGGGCGACCGCCTCGTCGTGACGCCCGAGCTCGACGTCGGCGATCTGCACGTGCGCTTCGCGGGCACGCGCCGGCACGCGCGCCGCGAGCGTCTCGAGCCGGTGTACGGCCTCCTCGGTCAGGCCGGCCGCGCGCAGCTGCCGCACGAGCGCGAAGGTCACCTCGGCGTCGGCGTCGGCTTCAGCGCCCGGGGGAAGCGGCCGCGCGCCCAGGGGCTTCGACGGCGCGCCTCGCTCGACGAGGGCGCGCAGGGTCGCGATGGCGCCGGCCTGGTTGCCGAGCCGCTGCTGGGCCTCGGCGAGGAAGAGCGCCGTTTCGCGATCGTCGGGCTCGAGGCGCGTGCGCGCCTCGAGGGCGCGCACGCGCTCCTCGAGGCGTGCCCGGCTCGAGCGCGCGAGCAGCGCGAGGATGCGCGTGCGCGCCTCGCGCCGCTCGGGCGCCTGGTCCGCGCCCGCCGAGAGCTCGAGCGCGGCCTCCCACTCGCGCACGGCCGCGTCGGTTTGCCGCTGTCGCTCGAGCACCTGCGCGAGGACGCGATGGGCGCGCGCCTGTCTCGGCTCTCGGGCGCGGGCCGCCT
>DATKFB010000157.1:0-4492 GCA_035544435.1 Polyangia bacterium | reverse complement strand
CAGCGTCGACATCAGGACCGTGCTCGTGTTCTCCTTCGTCGCCGAGCGGTAGTGGACGCTCGGATACTTGAGGGCGCCACCGGCGCTGCCCGCGACGAGGATGGGATAGTCCGTGAGCGAGTGCGCCTGGCCCTCGGCCGTGCACGAGCTCGCGAGGATGGCGCAGTTGTCGAGCAGGTTGCCCGCCCCCTCGGAGACGCCCTTGAGCGTCGTCAGCAGCGTCGCGAACTGCTGCATCGTGAAGACGGTGGCCGCCTGCACCGTCGGCTGGTCGCCGCCTTCGTTGTGCGTGAGGTCGTGGTGGCCCCCCGTCGCGTTGACCTCCCAGAACACCGTGCTGCAGACGCTGCCCGTGAACATGATCGAAAACACGCGCGTCTGATCACACGCGAGCGCCATGGCGATGAGACCGCTCATGGCCGTCATGCGCTCGGCGAGGGCTTCATGGCCCCCCGACTCGGAAGGCAAGGTCGGATTCGTGGGGACGCCGCACTTCGCCTGGACCGCGAACGTGTCGGGGGTCATGGCGAGCCGGTTCTCGATCGAACGAATGTTCTCGAGATGCTGATCGAGGCGCGTCCCATCGGCCGTGCCGACCTTCATCTTGAGGCTCGCGATGTCGGCGATCACGCCGTCGAGGACGCTCTTCTTCAGCACGCGCGAGACGTCGACGACCGGCATCGTCGGCGGCGCCGTCGCGGTGGGCGGCTTGAAGTCGGCGCCGAACAGGCGGCTGAAGACCGCCGAGGGGGAATACTCGGGCGGGTTCCCGCTGTCGGGACCGTTCTGGGAGATGTAGTGCAGCGTCGTGCCTTCGACGCCGTCGATGCGCTGCGAGATGCCGACCTCGAGCGACCTGAAGCGCGTCGTCTTCCCGATGACTGCCGCCGCGACCTGGTCGATGCTGGGCGCGCTGAACGTCGAGGCGTAGGAGGAGTTCGGGTGGGGCTGGATGATCATGGGCGCGCCCGAGAGGATGCCGACGGAGCCCGCGTGGTGGCCGCGCTCGTTGCCCGTGAGGACGCTCATACCCGAGACGACGTTGACGTAGTCCTTCACGGCCATGAGAGGAGCGAGCGACACGCTCGGCGTCCACGTCGTGCCCGTGTCGACGGGCGTCCAGTGCGAGAGCCTCACGCCGTTGCCCCAGAAGAAGACGCCGAGTCGCTTCGGGATGGGCGAGCCCTGCGCGTAGGCCGTTCCGTTCGAGTTGAACATCGCCTCGAGCGGCGGCAGGCCGATCGCGACGGACGCGCCGCCCACGAGCCCGCGCAGGACCGTGCGCCGATGGATGATCGTCTTCTTCACTGGGGCACCCCCGCGTAGCGGAAGCTCGCGCTCGCGACGACGCCGAGGAGCAGCGAGCGGAACTGGTAACCGTTCGTCGCGAGCTGGCTCGCGAGCGCGTCGACGACCGGCTCCTCGCCGGTCGTCTCGATGTGCGCCATCGCGTAGCGCAGCACGTCGCGCGCGAGGCAGGTCCCGATGTCGGGGTGATTCTTGAGCGCCGCGCCGAGGCCGCGCGCGTCGGTATACATCACGCCGTCGAGGTTGCCGCTCGCGTCGATCGGCTGCCCGGCCTCCGTGGCGCGGTAGGCGCCCACGGCGTCGAAGTTCTCGAGCCCGAGGCCGATGGGATCCATGACCTGGTGGCAGGCGGCGCAAGACGAGCCCGCCAGGCGGTGCTGCTCGAGCTTCTGGCGCGTCGTGTGCTGCGTGGCCCCCGGCGCGTCGACGGGGAACGTCGTGTTGACGTCGGGCGGCGCCGACGGCACGGCATGGCACAGAAGCACCTCGCGGATGAACTTGCCTCGCCGCGTGGGCGAGCTCGAGTCGGCGTGCGAGCTTCCCGCGAGGAAGCTCGCCTGGCCGAGGAATCCGGCGCGCGGCCCCGACGCGGGCAGCGACACCTTGACGAGGTCCGTGCCCGTGACGGGCGGCAAGGCATAGAGCTTCGCGAGCTCTGCGTTCACGTACGTCGTCGTCGTGTCGAAGAGCGATCGGTAATCGACGTTCGCGCCGAAGGCGACGTCGTCGAGCACGCGCAGTGTCTCGGCGCGCATCGAAGCGCCCAGCGTGGCGCTCATGGTCGCGGGGAAGAGCATCGGCGAAGGCGCCAGGCTGTCGAGGCCGTCGAGGGTGTAGAGCTCCGTGAAGAAGTTCGCCATGGCGTCGTGAGCGCGCGGCGACCCGAGCAGGCGCTGCGCCTCGGCGCCGAGGCCGGCGACGGTCGCGAGCTTGCCGGCTTTCGCGTTGTCGAGGAGCGTGTCGTCGGGCGTCGAGTTCGTGATGAGGAACGAGAGCCGGCTCGCGAGCTCGTATCCCGAGAACACGCGGCGCGTGGGGACCGCCGGATCGGGCGCGCCCAGCTCCTCACGATAAAGGAAGTGCGGCGAGTCGAGCAGCCCCGCGAGCCCGTACTGGAGCCCGCCCCAAAAATCCCCCAACATGCCGGACGCAGTCGTCGCGATGGTCGCGTAGCGCGTGATCTCGTCGGCCGTCAGATCGCGGCGCCACGCGCGCCGCCCGAAGGACGTGAGGAAGGAACGCGCGCAGTTGTCATCGGTCGTGCCCGTCGGCGCACAGCCGACGAGCGCGCCGCGCGTCGCCGCGTTCGAGAGGGCCTGCGTCGCGATGTCGAACGCCGCCGCGTCGAACTGTTCGGTGGCCGTCGCCGTGAGTGAGACGCGCGCCGCGCCGATCGACGCGAAGCCGTCGAGGGCCGTGTCGTCCTCGAGCGCCGTCTTGAGCGTCACCGCGGTTCCAAACAGATCCGCGATGGTGTTCTTGTACTGCGCGACCGTGAGGCGCCGCAGCGTCGAGGGGGCCGGCGAGAACACCGCCGCGTTTGGCGTGCCCGTGCCGAGCAACCCGTTCGGGTCTCCGCCAGGAGGAACGACGATGCCCGGCCCCACCGAGCCGCCCGCGGCCCCGGTCTCGGGTCCCGTGCCGCCAGAGATCCGGCCAGGCTGGCATCCGCCGCCGAGGACCAGCCACGCCGTCGCGGTGACGAGGGTCGGAAGGCCGACGAACGTCGCGCGTCGGGCTCGACGAGTCAGACGACGATCCTGCCGGCGCGGAGTCGGCACGAAGAGACGGTCAGCCACTGGATTCCTCCCAGGTTCGAACGAGCTCCCCAAGGAATCACCTCGACCCACCTGCCGAGCCGCCGCGATCCGCGACTCGGCCCCCGAAGTCGAACCATTGCATCTTAACATTTAGTAGCGTCTCGGACCCGCGACCGTTCAAACGGTCCGGCTAATACAGATATGACGGCCGGGAAGCTCGGCTCAGGCAAACGCGATGACGCGCTCTGGCGTCGGGCGCGGGCGCGATCAGTGCGTTCGGTCGTCGTTGCGATGGCGCTTTAGACCGCGCAACATCGCACGCAGATCGCCGCCACCCTTAAGTATGACGACGAGCGTCACGATGGCGAAGCCGCTGCCGGCGACCACGAGCGCCACCGTCCAGAAGCCCTTCCAGAGCGATATCAAGGCTTGCTGGTTCACGTCGCGGCCCTCGCTTCGACCGCCACGGCTTCCTGTTTTCCGAAAATAGAGCCCACAACTAGCCCGACGGCCGCGAGCCCAAAAGCGACGAATCCGGTCACGTTCGCGCTCCAGTCGAGGATGAAGAAGGGCACGATCGTTCCGACGCCACCCATGATCATGGCCGCGTACCCACCGGCGACGTTGGCCCGTCGCCAGTAAAGGCCGCCGACGACGGCGACGAAGACGCCCGACAGGTAAATCGTGCAGGTGAGCCCGAGGTAGAGGTACACGGCGTCCGGCATCGTGTAGTAGAGCCCCCAGAACATGATGAAGAGGCTCACGAACACGTTCGAGATGCGGTTGATCCGGATCTGCTGCTTCGAGGTGAGCGCGCCCTTGCCCGTGGCCGCCCGCAAGGGCACGACGATGTCTTGCGAGATGACCGAGCTCCAGCCGAGCAGGTAGGAGCTGTTGACCGACATCGTCGCGGCGAGCATCCCAGCGACGACGATGCCGCGCGCGCCCGGGCCGAGGATGTGGGCGAGCATGGCCGGCATGGCTGCGATCGCCTCGAGCGGGTGGCCGTTGACGACGGGCCCGGGAATGCCGTCCTTGTCGACCGCGCCGGAGCCGAACATCACGAGCGCGCACATCCCCCACAGCATCGGGAGCATGCCGCGGCCGAGGAAGATGACGCCCGTCCAGCTCATGACCTTCTTGGCGGTTGCCGGGCTGTTCGTCGAGAACATCCGCATGGCCGTCGTCTGCCAGCACGTGCTGATCGACACCCAGAGCAGCGCCTGCCAGATGAGGAACGTCCAGCCGAAGCGCGGGCTCGAGAACGGGCTGAACCCGGCGGGCCCCATGACCTCAGTGACCTTGTCGAGGATCGAATGGAAGCCGACGGCGCGCACCGCAGCGATCGAGATCACGATCGTGGCGACGGAGAGCAGGATGTACTGCATGAAATCGGTGATGACGACCGACACCATGCCGCCGAG
>DATKFB010000156.1:0-7219 GCA_035544435.1 Polyangia bacterium | reverse complement strand
GCGCTCTCGAGGTTCGCGCCCTCGAGATCCGCGCGCGAGAGCGCGGCGCCCGCGAGCGTGGCCTTCGACAAATCGATGCCCCGCAGGTCGGCGCGCTCGAGCCGGTCGCCCTTCTTCGCCTTCAACAACACTTGATCTCTCGTGAGCTCGGCCATGTCGGATTCCTCTCGGGTCAGGGCGCCGCGGGCGCGCCGGACGAAGCGTCGGATGACGTGTCTCTCTCGAGCTTGGAGGCCGCGCCCGCGGCCGGGGCGCCGAACAGGATCGCCGGCGGGAAGCGACTCACGAGGCGGCCGAGCTCCTCGAGCCGGCGCGCGAACGAGAGCTTCTCCAGCGCGAGCGCCAAATCGACCTCGCCGAAGCGCGCCAGCATGATGGTGATCTGAAGGAAGGAGATCTCGCGCCGCCGCCGCAGGCGCTTCTTGGCTTTGCGGTCGCCCTCGGACCAGCCGCGCGCCGCGTCCTCGAAGGCGCGGTGCTCGTCCGAGAGCGACCGCACGAGCGCGACGAGCTCGCGAGCCGTCGCGGGCCGGTCGGGCGTCGCGAGGACCGCAGGCGTCTCTCGCTTCCACTCCTGCACGCGCGCCACGACCGCGGCGGCGACCTCGCCCGCGAGCCCGGCCACGGCGGCCACCTCGTCGGCGCGCGCCTTGAGCAACGGCTCGAGCCGGCCCAGCCCCGCGCCGATCATCTTGTCGATCATGAGCGGCTCGAGCCCGGGCACCTGGCTCAAAAGCGCGCGCACGACCAGGGGCTCGCGGCGATCGCGCTCGCCCTGCAGCTCGAACGCGCGAGGCAAGGACGCGGCCAGCGGCGCATAGGCGCCGAGCAGCCTGTCGCGCATCGCGGGTCCGACGGACGGCGCCGCCCCCGGCCGCAGCGCCTCGTCGACCGCCACGCAGAACCCATCCAGCGCCGTGCAGAGAGCGGCGTGACCGACCTGGCCCGCCATCGCGCGCAGCGACTTCAGCGCCGGGCGCGCCAGCTCGAACCAGCTCGTCTGGGCCTCGCCCCAGCGGACCTCCATCATCAGGTTGCGCACGTCGGCGGCGTGACCGACCGCGAGGTCCTCGAAGGTGCCGAGCACCGCCTGGAGATCGGAGGCCGTGAGCTCGCCCGTCGGCTGGGCGGGCGCGGCGGGACCGGTCGCGTTCAAGAGCATCTCCAGCGCGCCGTCGAGCGACCCGCCCGGCTCGGCCTCGATCGTCACGACGGCCTCGGCTGCGGCCGGGCTCGAGGACCGGGCCTTCGATTCGGCGATGGGGGCACGCGCGGGGGCCGCGGCGGGGCTGACCCGCTGAAACGGCGACACCACCGGAGCGGCGACGGCCGAAACGGCCCGTGGCGTCGCGGGCTTGGCAGCGGCTGCCGGTGGCACGAGCGATGGCGACGCCGCACTTTTTACCGAAGCGTTCGCCGGGCGCGCCGCGTCGGCCGGCCCCGCTGCGCGCGTTGGCGCCACCTTGGGCTCGACCCCAACGGCGCGATACCTCCCGGTCCTCCCGGTGCGAGCAGGCGCCGCTGCCGTGGGGGCGGGCTGGGTGCGCGCTGCGGGCGCGGGTCTGGCCTGAGCGGGCCCATCGCCGCGCGCGGCAGGCGGAGTCTCGCCGTCCTCGGAGCCCAAATTCAAGAGCTTGGAGAAGATGCTCATTGCGCCCTCCCGGGTCGGGCGCGGCATCCGCCGCGTCGGTCCGGACGCATCCCCATCGGCGAACGAACGCGAGGACTAAACCCGCTACTTGTGGGTCGTCGTCGTCGGTTTCGGGCCTTCTCGTCCGCACCAACAATGACGCGAGGTTGGCGTTCGCACCGCGCGCTTTTCGCATCACGCGATACGTTCGGACAAGCAGCGCCGCCCTCGCCACCAGCGGGCGCCACGGCCGCTCACTCCTCGTCGCGCCACCCTTTCCGTCGCAGGAACTCGCGCAGATCGGCGTCGTCGCGGGCAAGCGGCGGCAGCCACGGAGCGACCCGCGTCCGTTCCCACCACACGGTCGCGCCCGGCCTCGCGAGCTGATAGCGGTAAAGCTCGATGCGTACGTGCCGCGGCGGCGTGCCCGCGAACGGATCCCACGCGAAGAGGTCGAGCACATCGAGATCGCCCTCGAGAAGCTTGGCGACGAGGTGAACCGCCCATGGGTATTCGCGCGGGCTGCCCATGGCCGCGAACCAGAGCAGCCAATCGAGCCGGCGGTGGTAGGGGCTCATCCAGCAGGGCCGACGCGCGGGGTCGGCGGGCTGGCAGCGAGGCTGGTAGGCGGTCCAGTGCGTCTGGGGCGTCACGACCTCGTCGCGCGTGCCTTCGATGACGAGCTGGGCGCGCTCGCGGCCTACGCTCCCGAACGCGCCGTAGGGGTTGACGAGCGGCAGCGACGTGAAGGACGTGTACATGACCAGCGTCCCCGAGAGAAGATTGAGGACGGGCGGAATGCTGAGCGCGACGATCGTGAGCGCGACGACCCCGACGACGGCGCCCTGCGCGCGTGACGGCGTGGCGGCGGCGCGCGCCGCGAGCGCGCGCGTCGCGAGCGCGCGCGGCAGGACGCGGCGCCAGACTCCATCGTCGACGCACGCGAGGATGGGGACGAGCGTGAGCCAGTTGAGAAACGAGAGATTGCCGCTCAGGATGAGGACGACCTGGAGCGCCGCCATGAGGACACCGGCCGCGAGGCGCGCCCGCCGGCCGCCGAACACGAGGAGCGGCGCCCCGAGCTCGACGACGTGATTGAAGAGCACGCCCACCTTGTGCGCCCACGGCGGCAGACCATGAAAGAAGGCGCTGAGCGGGCTCGGGATGGGCTGCGTCTCGAAGTGGAAGTCCAGGCAGGTCAGCGCGCGCCAGCACGGATCGCCGCGCAACTTGATGAGGCCCGCGCCCCACATGATGCGGACGGCGAGCCAGCGCAGCAGCCAGATCGTGATCTCGGGCGGCGCGCGCCGGGGAAACGGGCGGCCATCGAGGAGCGGGCACAAGAAGATGCAGAGAAAGCCGGTCTCGACGAGCTGGATCTCCCACCCGAACGCGTAAAACGTTTGGCCGACATTCGAGATGGAGATCTGAAGCGCGCACAGCAACGCGAGCACGAGCGCGTTCGCGTAGCCGAGCAGCACCGCCGTCGAAAGCGCCACGCCCACCCAGCCCACGCCGCGCAGCGCGCCGGCGCTCGCGCCGAACCAGAAGATCGAGGGCAGCAAGCGGAAGCCGGCGGCGCGCGAGCCGAGCTGCTCGGCGATCGCGTCCAGGTGATCGCCGAGCGGGAGCAGTCCGCGGGGCCCGAGCAGCGCCGGCCCCTGGTCGACGAGCGTGAGAAACGCCATCAGATAGACGAGGCCGAGGAGCCTCAGGATCACGAAGCGCGTGAGCCAGTACCCCGGCGCCGCCCGATCGTCGCGCGCGAAGCGGTCGGCGATCCGCCCGAGCGAGGTCTGCCACGAGCCGGAGATCTGAGGCACGGCGTCCATGGGGCCGAGGAGAGACGGTAGCACCCGGCGGCCCGCGCCTCAGGGCGCGACGGGCAGGGTCGCCGTCAGGGGCAGGTCGCCGCGCAGCATCGCCGTGGCGGCACCGCCGAGGCGCAGGTAGAAGTCGCTCGGGAGCGTCTGTCCATCGGCGTCGAGGGGCACGAGCGACGCGCCCGCGGGCAGCATCGCCGACGACGGCGCGAGCTTGAACATGGCGGTGCCCTCGTCGACCTCGTCGAACATGGCGGTCTTCATCATGGTCGCGCCCGCGCCGACGGCGTTCCAGACCTGGCGCCAATAGAAGTCGCCCCCGCGCCGGGGAACCTGGTTGAGCGCCTCCGTCGAGCCCTTGAGGTTGTGCCAAGAGAATCCGGGGAACACGACGGGCATGTAGCGCTTGCCAGCGGCCATCGCGGCCGCGAGGTCGGGCTCGAGCGACGTCGCGCGGTAGCTGTCGACGGCCGCGTCGTTGACGTAACGCCCGACGGTCCACGGCGACAGCACGTCGAACGAGCGGTAGACGGCCGACCAGGCCGGATCGGTCATCGAGTCGACGGTGAGCGTGCGCCAGTGCGTGGGGATCCCACCGACGAGCGTCGCGCGATACTGCGGCTCGGCGCTCTTCGTGAACCAATCGATGAGCGCCTGCGCATCGGCGGCCGTGGCGGCGTTCGTCGTGAAGCCCAGCCCCCAAAGATAAAGAACGGGCTTGCCGCCATCCATGAGGTAGCGCGGGCTCGCCGTCACTTGGAGCGTGTCGACCATGTACTTCCAGTCGGCCTCGAGCTCCGCGACGAGGTGCGCCTCGTCGCTCCCCGTAATGTCGTACTCGATGGCGAACACGCGACCGTTGGCCTCGGCGCCTGCCCGCACGTTCTGGGCCACCTGATTGCGGGCGGCGAAGAGGGGCGGGGCTTGCACGTCGACGAGAAAACGCTGCAGCGCGACGCCGTCGATGCCGCTGTCCTTCATCCAGGCGAAGTGCCGCGCGACGGTCTTCGCGCCGTAGGCCGAGTAGAGGCGCGCGACGGAGCCGTCGGCGTACTTCATCTGCGTCGCGAAGAGCTCGTCGTCGCCGAGCTCGGACGTGTCGGGCCACAGATCGACGGTCAGGTTGGCGGCGGCCGGCGTGCCGTTGCGAAACCAGTGCACCCATGTGTTGCCGGGCGCGCCGTCGCCCGGGCACAAGAACCAGCCTTGGTACCCGAACAGCATCTTGTGCTCGAGGCTTGTGGCGTCGACCACGAGCGGAGGCGTCGCCTCGCCGCCATCGGAGCGAGGTAGCGCGTCGCCACCGTCGGGCGGGGGAGGCGGCGAGGAAGGGCCGGCGTCGAGCGTCGGCTGGTCGGCGCGCGCGTCGCGCGCGGGCGGCGGCCGCGCACCCGCGGCGCCGCCGCCGTCCTGTCCGTCACTGCTCGCGTTCCGGGCGGAGGGGCGCAGGCATCCCGCGCTTCCGAAGGTTGAGATCAGAAGGACCGCGGAGATCGTCAGCTTGGAGGTCGTCGTCATCCGGAAACGGAGGGCGCCCGCTCGATTGGTGATCTGTGACGCTGGGGACGGCAGGAGCAGGCCCGCACGCCGTCGTTTGGAGTCGCGCCCGGTGATGGTGTTTATGATGACGGACAGCGCGTGCGTCACGCAATGCTGCACTTCGCGCGGTGTCTTGGCGAGTAGCGTCGTCTCCCCGCGACGGTCTCGGATAGCTCTGACGTCCTCGGAACTTCGAGCCGAGGCTAGCCGACGCCGACGATGACTGCCGGAACGGCGCGCTCGAGCAGATAGAACGCCGCGGTCGCGCCCTTGGCCACGAGCGCGAGAACCGCGAGCCCCGCCGTCCTCGCCATGATAACCACCGGCAGGCGTGTCGGGTACATGGCGTTGAGCATGTTGAGGGCCAGCGGGGGACAGAGCACGTAAAGCCCGCTGCGCGGCCAAGTCTGGCGAATCATCCTGATGCGTAGCCGGAGCGCCTCGCGCGCCGATTGCGTCGTGAACACCAGCGCCGGCGTGACGAAGGTGAGCGCGAAGTCGACCGCCACCATGATTGTGATGACCGCAATGTGAATCGTGGCCTTCGCGAAGGCGGCCTTGCCGGCCGTAACGAGCCCGGTGGAAACGACGATGATCACGGCCATCATTGGAAACAGCACCTGAACACCGATCCTCGGGAAGCGGCCAATGAAGAGCGGCACGGAGGCGAGCAACTCACGAAGCGCGACGTTCTTGCCGTCGCGCCGCAGTCGGTCATCAACGGATCGTCCGCCCCCCATACACGAAGGCTTCCACAATCGCACCCGGCAGGTCAAAGGGCCTGGGCGACGGCAAGCTTCACGACCGCGTTGCGCCAGCAGATGCTCGTCTCGTCCACGGCTATCCCGGCTGGACAAAACAGGGTGCGCTCTCGCCGCCGGTGCCACTGGCGCCCGGGCTGCTGACTGCAGAAGGGCCGAATACCCGTACGCCGCTCGCTACCTCCCTGCGTCGGGCAGCGGCGCCGGACCACCAAATATCGTGAACGAACACTGGTGCGCGGTGGCGTCGCAGGTGGCGCCTTGGCCCATGCACCAGCAGTCGGCCGCCGCGGAACAGGTCCCGGGATCCATGGTCGCCGAGTCCACGCAGGTGTGCGTCTTGGCGCTGCAGACGTCGCCGCCACACCCGTGACCGCCGGAGATGCAATCGCTGTCTTTCATGCACGCCATCGTGGGCGGCGGCGCCATCGACAGGCCGGGTTTCACTGTGCCGCCGCCGGTGAGGCTGCTGATGCGCCCCACCTTGTTGACAGACATCTCGGTGAAATAGAGGTTGCCGTCGGGGCCCAGGCAAATGCCCTGCGCCTCGGCGGCCAGCGTCGGGATCTGATACTCGGCGATGACGCCGGCGGGCGTGATGCGGCCGATGGCGTTCGAGCCGCCGGTCTCGGTGAACCACACATTGCCGTCGGGGCCGGCGACGATCGCACCAGGGTTGCCACCCGAGGGAACCGGGAACTCGGTGATGGTGCCGGTCGGCGTGATGCGGCCGATCTTGAGGCCGTCCTTTTCGGTGAACCAGACGTTGCCGTCAGGGCCTTTGACGATCCCCCATGGGTTGCTGGTCGCTGTCGGGATCGCCCACTCGGTGAACATGCCGGTCGGCGTGACCCGGCCGATCTTGTTGCCGGCGCCGTTTTGTTCGGTGAACCAGAGGTTGCCGTCGGGGCCGACGCCGATTCCGTAGGGTCCGCTGCCCGCCGTGGGGACCATGTATTCGGTGAACATCCCGCCCGGGGTGGTCTTGGCAATCCGGTTGGCGATCGGCTCCGTGAACCAGAGATTGCCGTCGGGACCGGCGATGATCCCGGCTGAATCGCGCCCGCCGGGGACAGAGTGTTCGGTAATCTGCCCACCGGGCGTGGCCAGGCCGACGCGCTGCTGGCTCGTGTACCAGACGTTGCCGTCGGGGCCCGCGGCGATGCCCACCGGGCCGATGTTGGTGGTGACCGTCATGTAAAGAGAGAACGCACCCGCCGTCGTCATCTTCGAGATCGCGCTCGGCTTCGTGCTCTGGTGATTGAACCAGAGGTTGCCATCTTTGCCGGCGACAATCTGGCCCGGCTGACTGGGCGTGTTGATACTGAACTCCATGAAGCTAATGGCAGGACCGTCGCCGCCCATCGAGACCGTGGTGCCACCGCTGCCGCCACCACTCCCGCCACCGCCGTCGGAGCCGACGCTGCTACCGCCGGCGTCGGGTTGAACGCCGGACGCGCCACCGC
>DATKFB010000155.1:0-7125 GCA_035544435.1 Polyangia bacterium | reverse complement strand
CGCGAGGAAGCCGCCGTCGCCGACGTCGAGCCACACCGACCGCTCGGCCGGCCCGCCGTCGCGCGCGGGCCAGCGTCGCAGCACGGCCAGTCCAAGGACGTCGCGATAGAAGCGCTCGGCGCCCGGGAGATCGCGTACCCGGATCGCGAGGTGGTGAAAGCCGCGCAGCGAGGGGCCGTCGGTCACGGCGACCGCGTTCGAGCGCCGCTCAGCTTGCAGACGGCCTTCCACTCGGCGGCCGTGGCGGGCTGCACCGAGAGGCGGCTGCCCTTGCGCAGCAGCACCATGTCGGCCAGGGCCGGGTTGGCGCGCAGCTCGGCGAGCGGCACGGCGCGCGCGAACTTCTGCTCGAGCTTGACGTCGACGACGAACCAGCGCGGATCGTCCTTCTGGCTGTCAGGATCGTAGTGATCCGACTTGGGGTCGAACTGCGTGGCGTCGGGATACGCAGCGCGCGCGATCGTGGCCGTGCCCGCGGCGGCGGGCGGGTCGGCGCTCGAGTGATAGAAGATCACGCCGTCGCCGACGGCGGCCTCGCGCAGCAGGTTGCGCGCCTGGTAGTTGCGAACGCCGTCCCACGACGTCGTCTGCTTCGGGGCGCGCGCCAGGTCGTCGATGGAAAAGACGCTCGGCTCGGACTTCATCAACCAATAACGCATCGGTTCTCCGCCTCCCAATGGCGTTGTCACGCGAGATCGAAGACGAGCACCTCGCCGCCTCGGCCCTCGATCGTGACGGCGCGTTCGTCGCTGAGCGCGGCGCCGTCGCCCTCGCCGAGCGCGTGGCCGTTGACGGTCGCAGCGCCGCGCGCGACGTGGACCCAGGCGTACCGTCCGCGGGCGAGGGCGAGCTCCGCGCGCTCACCCTCGGCGAGCACCCCGGTCCAAAGCGCGACGTCCTGGTGGAGCGTCACGGAGCCGTCACGCCCGTCGCCCGAGGCGACGAGGCGCAGGCGGCCGCGCCGCTCGGCCTCGGGGACCGTCTTCTGCTCGTAGCTGGGCGCGTGGCCGCGGCGGTCGGGCAGGATCCAGATCTGGAGGAAGTGCACGGGCTCGGTACGCGAGGCGTTCTGCTCGCTGTGGCGCACGCCCGTGCCCGCGGACATGCGCTGCACGTCGCCAGGGCGGATCACCGACCCCGTGCCGAGGCTGTCGCGGTGCTCGAGCGCGCCCTCGAGCACGTAGCTCACGATCTCCATGTCGGCGTGGCCGTGCGTGGGGAAGCCGGCGCCCGCCGCGACGCGGTCGTCGTTGATGACGCGCAGGGCGCGAAAGCCAATGTGCGCCGGGTCGTGCCACTCCCCGAACGAGAACGTGTGGCGGCTGTCGAGCCAGTCGATGCGGGTGCGGCCGCGGTTCGCGGCGGGGCTCAAGGTCAGCATGGCGCCTGGCGCACACCCTACGAGATCGCCGGGCCTGCGTCGAGCCAGCCCACCGGCGCGCTTTCCCCGGGTCTCGGCTTGACGATCCGAATTCGGCGTTTAAAACTGACGAGTAAGACATCCGTGAGGCCTAACGCCCATGGAAAAAAGACCCGCCGGGAGCTGATGGCCTCGGCGAAAGGAGAAGAGACAATGCATCCAGCAATGGTGTCGTGGTGGCGTGCGCGCCAGGTGAGCTGCGGCGACGGCGAGCGCGCGAGTTGTGGACCCGGTGGCGGAGCGCGGGGGTGGCACGGACAAGGTGGCGGAGCAGGTTGGGGCGGGGGGCCGCCCGCGGGCGACGGTGGCGAGGGTGACGGTTTCGGCGGCGGCTCGTTCGGCGTGAGGCGTCCGTTGCGGTTTCTGGCTTACAAGCTGGAGCTCGACGAGCGTCAGGTCGCCGCGCTGGCGCGCATCCTCGACGAGCTCAAGATCGAGCGCGCGCAGGGTGAGGTCGATCGCCGCCGCACGCTGACGGCCTTCGCCGACGCCGTGGGCGCCGCGTCGTTCGACGAGGCGCGCGCCAAGGAAGCCGGCGCGCTTCGAGTCGCGACGGCCGAGCGCCTGCGCGACGCCGTCACGAAGGCCCTCGGGGCCATCCACGCGCTGCTGGAGCCCGATCAGCGCGAGCGGCTCGCCTACCTCATCCGGACGGGCGCGCTCGGAATATGACCGACGGCCGGGAGGGGCCCGCCAGCAGGACCCCTCCCGGCGCCTCCCGCAGGCCGAGTCACGCTCGCGGGATTGAATCGAGGTGAAATCATGATCAGTGCAATCAAGATGGAAGTCGATCGAGACCAGGAGTTGCTCGACGCGTATTCGCGGACGGTGACGTCCGTCGCGGAGCAAGTGAGCGCCTCGGTCGTGAAGATAGAGGTGCAGGGCCCGACGCCCGCGGGCAAGGGGCGCGGGCCGCGGCAGGGGGGCGAGCCGGGGATGGGCAGCGGTTCGGGGTTCGTCGTGACGCCCGACGGGTACGTCCTCACGAACAGCCACGTCGTGAGCGGCGCGAAGCGCATCACGGTCGCGCTGCTCGATGGACAGCGCGCGGCCGCGAGCCTCGTGGGTGACGATCCCGACACCGACCTCGCCGTCGTTCGCATCGACGCGCCCCACTTGACGGCGCTCGCCTTCGCGGATTCGGCCGCGCTGCGCGTGGGCCAGATCGCGATCGCCGTCGGCAACCCCTATGGCTTCGACTGCACCGTCACGGCGGGTGTCGTGAGCGCGCTCGGGCGCTCACTGCGCACCAAGACGGGACACCTCGTGGACGACGTCATCCAGACCGACGCCGCGCTCAACCCCGGCAACTCGGGCGGGCCGCTCGTCGACGCGCGGGGCCAGGTCATCGGCGTCAACACGGCCATGATCATGCCCGCGCAAGGCATCTGCTTCGCCATCGCCGCCAACACGGCCAGCTTTGTCATGGGCAAGCTCATCCACGAAGGCCGCATCCGGCGCGCCTACCTCGGCGTCGCGGGCCAGAACGTCCCGCTGCACCGCCGCGTCGTGCGCTTCCACGAGCTGCCGCACGAGACGGGCGTATTTGTCGTGTCTACCGAGCCCGACAGCCCGGCCGCCAAGGCCGGCCTGCGCGACGGCGACCTCATCGTCGGCTACGGCGACCGTCCCATCGCGGGCATCGACGACCTGCACCGCCTCCTCACCGAGGAGCAGGCGGGCGTCGCCTCGACGCTCACGATCATCCGCGACCTCAAGAAGCAGGTGCTGCAGGTCGCGCCGTCGCTGCGCCGCTGACACCGACCGTCAGCGCCGCTCGACGCCATCACGCCGTTCGTCCATTTCACGTGGTCGCGGGGAAACTGCGTTATCCTTCGTCGGCCATGTCGTCGCCGTCGCCCCAGTTCGCCGTGAACCTCGCCACCGCCCGCAAGCCGCGGCCCAAGGACGCCGAGCTCGTCTTCGGTCGCACGTTCACCGACCACATGGCCATCGTCGACTACGAGGCCGACCGCAGCTGGTTCGATCCGCGCGTCGTCCCCTACGGGCCGCTCACCCTCGATCCGGCCGCGGCGGTTCTCCACTACGGCCAGGAGCTCTTCGACGGCCTCAAGGCGTTTCGCGCCTCCACGGGCGAAGTGCGCGTCTTCCGGCTCGACCGCCACGCCAAGCGCATGCACGACGGCGCGCCGCGCCTGTGCATGCCCTCGATCGACGAAGCGCTCATGCGCGAATCGGTGCTGGCGCTCGTCCGCGCCGATCGCGACTGGGTGCCAGCGGCGCCGGGGACGTCCCTCTACATTCGACCCACGCTCGTCGCCACGGAGCCATTCCTCGGCGTGCGGCCTTCGAAACGCTACCTGTACTTCGTAATCGCGTCGCCCGTGAGCGGCTACGGCGGCGAGGTGTTTTCGCCCGCGCGCATCTGGGTCGAGGACAAGTACGTCCGCGCCGCCGTGGGCGGCCTCGGCGGCGTCAAGTCGGGCGCGAACTACGTCGCGAGCCTGCTGGCGGCCGAGGAGGCGAAGGCGCGCGGCTACGCGCAGGTACTGTGGACCGACGCCGCCAACCACCGCTACTTCGAGGAGGTGGGGACCATGAACCTTGTCGTCCGCATCGGCGACGAGTTCGTGACGCCGCCCCTTGGCGGCAGCATCCTCTCGGGCGTGACGCGCGACTCGATCATCACGCTGCTCCGAGACTGGGGGATGCCCGTGAGTGAGCGGCCCATCGCCATTGACGAGCTGCTCGCGGCGCACCGCAACGGCGCGCTGCGCGAGGTCTTCGGCTGCGGAACGGCTGCCGTCATCACACCCGTGGGCGAGCTCGGCTGGCGCGGCGAGAAGCTCGTCATCAACGGCGGCCAAGCCGGCGAGATGGCGCGCCGCCTCTACGACGCCATCACCGACATCCAGTACGGCCGCGCGCCCGACAAGCACGGCTGGATGACGCTCGTCGACTGACCATCCCGAGCGAAGCCGAGCTTAGCTCGGCGTCGCGAGCGCGGGGGCACGGGGGCCCTCCCAAGGTCCCCGATCAAGTGCTCCTCGTGAAGAGCTGGCCGCGCGTCGCCTGGTAGGCGCTGTTGCGGATGAGCTCGCGCACCTGGCGCGGGTCGGGCACGCCCACGAGGCGCACGCGCGCGTTCGAGGGGTCCGACGAGAGGATCGCGATCTGGCCGATGCCGAGCAGGCGCTCGACGAAGGTCTGGCGGAACGTGATGTCGTCGATCGTGCGCACGTCGATCTCTGCGAGCGACTTCGACAAGACGCCGCTCTCGACCATGATGCGCTGGTTCGAGACGCCGTAGCGGTGGCTGCGCAGGACGAGGGTGCGCCACCCGAGCCGCACGAGCCGCGCGCCCACGGCGACGGCGACGGCCAGCACGATCGCCGTGCGCGCGCCGTCCTCGTGCTCGGCGACGAGGTCGGCGGCGTCTCGCGACGTGTGCCTCACGAGATCGCGCACAGGCGCGTAGGCCAGGTACACGACGAGGGGCACGATGAGCGCGAACAACGCCGTGGCGACGATCGAGACCGCCATGGCCTTGAGCGAGGGGGTCCCCTCCCACAGGATCTCCTCGTTGACCGGGGCCGCCGCGCGGCCGCCCTGAAAGACGTTGCCCGCGATCGTCGCGCCGCCGAACGGGAAGCCGCACTGCGGGCAGCTCGCCGCCGCCCGCGACACCTGGGCCTTGCACTCGGGGCACGGGACCAGCGCCATTGCGGCGAGCGTACCACCGCCGCGCGGGAGCGGCCGCTCCGAAAGGCCGCCCGGGGTGACCCGGCTACCGGGCGTGCTGCTCGGCTGCGGCCTTCTTGAAGTCGATGAACGTCACGCCGTCGACGGCGGGAGCGGTGGGCTTGTGGCGGGCGGGCGGCGGACCGGCGCCGTTCGCGACGGCGTTGCGCGGCCGCGGCGACCGCGGTGGCTCCGCGGCTTGCGCCAGCGGCGTCAGCACGAAGGGCACGCGCTCTTGCACGCGCGGCTTCATCTCGAGGACGCGCGTGAGCGGCTCGAAGCCGGGGCTGCGGACGGTCACGCTGTAGCGGCCCGGCGACGCCTCGAGGAGCATGGGGGACCGATCCGCCATCTTCTGGCCGTCGATGTAGATCTCGGCCTCGGGCGGCTCCGTGATGATCTCCATGCGTCCCGGGGCGTGCAGGAGCGCGTGGCGCGCGAACACGAAGCTTGCCCCGCCCACGACGAGCGTCGCGCCAATGATGAGGGGCAAGCGTGCCCGCCAGCGCGACGTCGCCAGCGGCTGCGCGACGCGCGCGCGTGCGGCGACGGGAGCAGCGCCCGCAATGCGTGGGGCCGAGGGCGCGAGCTCGTCGGGCGGTGGCCGGGGCTCGGGCTCGGGCTCGAGCTCGATCTCGGCGAGCACCCGCTGCACCTCGGCGAGGTCCTGCCACCGGTCGGCGCGCTTCTTCGCGAGCGCGCGCATGACGACCTCCTGCGCGCGGGCGGGGATGGCGAGGTCGGGGCGGCGCTGGCGGGGCGGCTGGACCGGATCGCGCAGATGCATGAGCAGCACGCGCGCCACGTCCTCGCCCCGGAAGGGGACGTCGCCCGTGAGGACCTGGTACATGAGGCACCCGAAGGCGTACACGTCGTCGCGCGCGTCGGCCGGCTGGCCCTGCGCCTGCTCGGGCGGCATGAACTCGGGCGTGCCGCACACGCCCTCGGCGCCGCCGATGTCGCCGCGCGCGTTCGCGATGCCGAAGTCGACGACCTTGACGTACTCGACGTCGCCGGCAGCCTCTTCCTTGAGGCCCACGAGGACGTTCTCCGGCTTGACGTCGCGATGGACGACGCCGATGGCGTGCGCCGCAGCGAGCGCGCCCGCGATCTGCCCGAGCAGCGGCTTGGCGCGCTCCCAGGGCATCGCTCCCTCCTTGTCGAGAACGTCGTAGAGGGTCGCCCCCTTGACGTACTCCATGGCGAGGAACACGAACCCTTCGGGCGAGCGTCCGCTGTAGAAGATGTCGATGACGTTGTCGTGGCGGATCTCGGCGGCGATGCGCGCCTCGCGCAGGAAGCTCTCGACGACCTGCGGATCGCTCGCGAGCTCGGGCAGCAGAACCTTGAGCACGATCGTCGCGCCCACGCCCGTGTGCTCGGCGAGGTAGACGCCGGCCATCGCGCCCTCTCCCAGCTTCGCGAGGATGCGATAGCGCCCCGAGAGCACCTGCCCCACGAGCGGGTCCTGCGCCACACCGGAGAGGACCATGCGCACCGTCAGCGTAACACGCCCGTTGACGTTTCTTTCTTCGTGCGGCGCCCGCGTCAGATTCGTGGCGCGGACCGAGCGCCGTGCTAGCGTCGCGCTCCCAAACGGAGGTTGCGTGACATGACAACGGACTTCGCGGGCAGACACGTCGTCGTGACGGGCGGAACGGGCGCGCTCGGTCGCGCGCTCGTGGAGGCATTCCTCGACGGGGGCGCCGTCTGTCACGTTCCCCACCGGGGCGCGGCCCCGGCCGAGCTGCCGACCTCGGACCGGCTTCGGCTCGTCGGTGGCGTCGAGCTCGCCGACGAGGCGCACGTCATGCGCTTTTACGCCGAATTGCCCGACCTGTGGGCCTCCGTGCACGCCGCCGGGGGCTTCGCCGCCGCGCCCGCGACAGAGACGACGCTGGCCGCGTTGCGCGCGCAGCTCGACCAAAATCTCGTGAGCGCCTTCCTGTGTAGCCGCGAGGCCGCCCGCCACTTCGGGCAGCGCGGCGCGCCGGGCGGACGCA
>DATKFB010000154.1:0-2518 GCA_035544435.1 Polyangia bacterium | reverse complement strand
GCCTCACCCGCGATGGCGCGCGCGAGGAGCGTCTTGCCCGTGCCCGGCGGGCCCATGAGCAGGACGCCCTTCGGGATGCGGCCGCCGAGGCGTGTGAACTTCTTCGGGTCCTTGTGGAAGTCGATGATCTCCTCGAGCTCGCCCTTGGCCTCGTCGATGCCCGCCACATCCTGAAACGTGACCTTGTTGTGATTCTCGGACAGCAGCTTGGCCTTGGACTTGCCGAAGCTCATGGCTTTACCGCCGCCCACCTGGAGCTGGCGCATGAACACGAGGAACAGCACGACGAGCACCAACATCGGAAGCCAGGTGACGAAGACCTGCTGCCAGAAATTGTTCTCCGAGTCCTTGACGACCTCGTAGTTGAGCTTGGCCTTGTCGAGCCGCTCGAGCAGCTTGTCGCCGACGATGCCGGTCGTCACGAAGCTCTCGCCGGTGGCGTACTGGCCCTTGAGCTCGGCGCTGTCCTGGTTCTTGCGGATCTGAATGGCCGCCGAAGCCTTGAACTTCTCGGGGTGAAGGTCCACGTCCTGGACGAAGGTCGAGAACAAGAGGTGGCGATCCTCGGTGCCCTGCTTGCTGAGGAACTGCCAGACCACGAGAAACAGCAGGATCAGCATGATCCAGAGCAGGAAGGTCTTGTGACTTTGGCGCACTCGAGGGTCCTTTCGGGTGTGGCCCACTGACAACGGCGGGTCGGGGGCGAACTTAAAAAGTATTGCGCCCAATTGCGCGAGGGTCAAACACTCGTTTGATGCCGGGCCCGCGCCTCCGGTGCCCGTTTCGGGGCCGTTTTCGTCGCGGTCGTCATGTTTCCGGCGGGTCAAGGGGCGCCACGCGCAGGAACCGGGTCGTTCGCGCCGTGGGCCGACCCTCCTCGGCCAGCCGCAAGCCGGGGACGAAAAGCACGACATCGTCGGCCGTCGTGAGAACCGGGAGGGTCTCGCGCGCCGCGCGCGGCACTTTCGCGTCGATCAATAGGTCGGCGAGCTTGCGGCTGCCCCGCCCGCCGCGCGGGCGCATGCGATCTCCAGAGCGGCGCGCCCGCAAGACGAGCGGCCAGGCGAGCGCGTCGGCGTCGAACGCGCCGCGGGCGTCTTCTTGCCCGAGCGCTCCACAACGCAAGCGGAGCGACGTCGCCGCGGGCGCCAGGGCGTAGGTGCCGGGCCCGGGCACGCTCAGCGCCGCACCGACGGCGCCCGCGCTCGGCCGGCGCGTCAGGATCTGGACGCGTCCGTACGCCACCTCGACGACCCGACCGCCCGAGACGTCGATGCGGCGCGTGCCCCCCGACCCGCGCAGGCGCGCAACGACCTCGGCGGCGCGGCGCCCGACGTCGGGGGGAAGCGCGCCGCGCGCGGCGTCGGGCGGCGCGCCCGCCGGCCCCTCCCCGCGCGCCGCGCGCGCCGCCGCGGCGAGCGCAACCAGCGCCTCGCGCACGCGCGGATTCTCCTCGGCGAGCAGCGGCAGCCAGCGGTGTCGGACGCGCGCGCGGGCGTAGCGCAGATCGGCGTTGGAGGGGTCCTCGACGAATGGCAGGCTGCGCCGCTTCACGTAGCGCGCGATCTCGGCGCGCGTGACGTCGAGGAGCGGACGGATGAATGGCGCGCGCAGATAGGGAATGCCCGTGAGTCCGCCGAGACCCGTGCCGCGCACGACGCGAAAGAGGACCGTCTCGGCCTGGTCGTCGGCCTGGTGGGCGAGCGCGACCCGCGCGGCGCCCCGGCGCGCCGCCAACGCGGCCAGCGCTTCGAGCCGGACACGCCGCGCGGCGTCCTGCCACGAGGCGCGCTCGCGCCGCGCCGCTGCGACGTCGACGCGCAGACCGTGCCAGGGCAGCTCGAGCGCCTGCGCGCGCGCGCGCACGAGCTCGCCCTCGGCGCGCGCCTCGGGCCGCAGGCCGTGGTCGACCGTCACGACCTCGAGCCTGACTCGCAGGCGCGGCGCGAGCTCCCACAGCGCGTGCAGGAGCGCCATCGAGTCCGGGCCGCCCGAGACGGCGACGATGACGATGTCGCCGTCGCTGACGAGCGCGTGCGCGCGAATCGTGCGGTGGATCGTCGACAACATCGAGCGCGGCGAGTTTACCGCGTATATAGAGGACGCGATGACCCGTCCGTCCCGAGGCAAGTCACCCAAGGGCCAGCCCAGTCCCCTCGCGAAGCGCGAGACGAGGCCCGACAACGTCGTGGCGCTCTCGCGGTATCGGGCCCAGCTCGGCCGGGCGCGCAACCTCCGCCGCGCTGACGCCCTGCTCGCGGGCCCCGATCCCGAGCGCGCCGTGCGCGCGCTGCCGGGCGACGAGCTCTACTACGTCATCCACGAGCTCGGCCTGCGCGACGCCTGCGACATCCTCGAGCTCGCGCGCCCCGAGCAGGTGCAGGCCGTGCTCGACTTCGCGCTGTGGGAGCGCGACCAGCTCGTCCCCGAGCGCCTCGGCGAGTGGCTCGAGGCGATCGCCGACGTCCCTTACGAGACCATCGGAGCCTGGGTCGCCGGCCTCGACGTCGAGCTCTTC
>DATKFB010000153.1:0-5922 GCA_035544435.1 Polyangia bacterium | reverse complement strand
CCTTATACCGACGCGACGTGGACGACCATCGAGCGCGTGGGGCGCCTCGTCGACGATGCGCTCGTCGCGGGTGACGTCCGCCTCTCGATGGGGGGCGAGCCGACGTTCGTGTCGATCGACGATCCAGACGGCGACGAGTGGAACACGGACGCGCTCGGGCCGACGAAGAGCCGGCTCGCCGAGGAGCTCCTGCGCCGCATGCACGGCAAGTTCGCGCCGGGGGGCTTGCTCCACTACGGGCAGGGCAAGTGGTACCCGGGCGAGCCGCTGCCGCGTTGGGCGATGACCTGCTACTTCCGCAAGGACGGGGCGCCCCTGTGGAAGCGCCCCGAGCTCCTCGCGCGAGAGGGCGGGCCGGCCGCGGCGCCGGACGTGGCGCAGGCGTTCGCGCGCGCCGTCGCGAGGCGGCTCGAGGTGGGCGATCGGCACCTCATGCCCGCGTACGAGGACATGTTCTATTACCTTTGGCGCGAGCGGCGCCTGCCCGTGAACGTCGACATGCTCGAGGCACGCCTCGAGGACGCGCGCGAACGCACGCGCTTCGCGCGCATCTTCGAGCAGGGGCTCTCGCACGTCGTGGGCTACGTCCTGCCGCTCGAGCCCGTGAGCGACTGGAACGATCCGACGAGCGTGCGCTGGTGCACGGGCGCCTGGCCGGCGCGCAGCGAGCGTCTGTTCTTGATCCCGGGCGACTCGCCCGTCGGCTTCCGGCTACCGCTCGACAGCTTGCCGTGGGCGCCCCTCGAGGCGCGGCGCGTGCTCCACGAGATAGATCCGATGCGCCCGAACGTCGCGCTGCGCCCGCGCACCGAGCTGCAGACGCCCGGCGCGCGGCGCGCGGGCGCGAGTGAAGAGGGCAGCAGGGACTCAAGGGCCGAGGCGCGCCCGTCGCCCCTCGATCCGGCGGGCGTCGTGCGCACGGCCCTGTGCACCGAGGTGCGCGGCGGGATCCTCCACGTCTTCATCCCGCCGTTGCCGAGCACGGAGGCGTTCGTCGAGCTCGCGGCGGCCGTCGAGGACGTGGCGGCGGGCCTCGACGTGCCCGTACGCGTCGAGGGCTACCCGCCGCCGCGCGATCCGCGCATCGGCCAATTCGCCGTGACGCCCGACCCGGGCGTCATCGAGGTCAACATCCACCCGGCGTTGTCGTGGGACGAGCTCGTCTCGAACACGACCATCCTGTACGAGGAGGCGCGGCAAACGCGGCTCGGCACCGAGAAGTTCATGGTCGACGGCCGCCACACGGGCACGGGCGGCGGCAACCACGTCGTCATGGGCGGCCCCACACCCGCCGACAGCCCGCTGCTGCGCCGCCCCGATCTGCTGCGCAGCCTCATCGGCTACTTCGTCAATCACCCCGCGCTGTCGTATCTGTTCTCGGGCCTGTTCCTCGGGCCGACGAGCCAGGCGCCGCGCCTCGACGAGGCGCGCCAGGACAGCATCGACGAGCTCGAGATCGCGTTCCGGCAGATCGACGAGCGCGGCAAGGGCGCGCCCACGCCGCCCTGGCTCGTCGACCGCGTGTTCCGCCACCTCCTCACGGACGTCACGGGCAACACCCACCGCACCGAGCTCTGCATCGACAAGCTCTTCAGCCCCGACGCGGCCAGCGGGCGGCAAGGGCTGCTCGAGCTGCGGTCGTTCGAGATGCCGCCGCACGCGCGCATGAGCCTGGCCCAGCAGCTCATCCTGCGCGGGCTCGTCGCGACGTTCTGGAAGACGCCGTACACGGAGCGCCCGGCGCGCTGGGGCACGGCGCTCCAGGACCGCTTCGCGCTGCCGCACTTCCTGTGGCAGGACCTGGGCGACGTCGTGGGCGACCTGCGGCGCGGCGGCTTCCCGTTCGACACCTCCTGGTTCGTGCCGCACTACGAGTTCCGGTTTCCGATCTGCGGGGAGGCGGCCGCCGCGGGCATCGACCTCCAGCTGCGGCAGGCCATCGAGCCGTGGCACGTGCTCGGCGAGGAGGCCACGGCGGGCGGCCAGGCGCGCTACGTCGATTCGTCGCTCGAGCGCTTGCAGGTGCGCGTGCGCGGCTACACGGACGATCGCTACGTCGTCGCGTGCAACGGCCGCCGCGTGCCGCTCCACCCGACGGGCACGAGCGGCGAGTACGTCGCGGGCGTGCGCTTCCGCGCCTGGCAGCCGCCGAGCGCGCTGCACCCGCGCATCGGCGTGCACGCGCCGCTGCTCTTCGACGTCGTCGATCGCTGGAACCAGCGCTCGGTGGGCGGCTGCTCGTACCACGTTGCGCATCCGGGCGGCCTGTCGCACGAGCGCCGCCCCGTCAACGCCCTCGAGGCGGAGGGCCGCCGTCTGGCGCGCTTCGTCGCCTTCGGCCACACGCCGGGCGCGCAGCCCGCGGCGTTCCCCGTCGAGGTCGAGAGCGCGCGCGGCTTCCCCATGACCCTCGATCTGAGGCGCGGGTAGCGCGTGCAGCAGGTCCGCATGCGCCGGCGGGAGAATCAGGCCCTGTCGTAGCTATGTTATGCGGCTCTATTGAGGCCATGTCGGTCGTCAAGGTTTCGGTGCTGAAGAATCGCCTCAGCCACTATCTGCGGTTGGTCCGGCGCGGCGAGACTGTATTGGTGAGTGACCGCCGATCAGGTGATAGCCCGCATAGAGCCCCGCCGGGGACGTGACCTCCGCCGGGGCTGACGACGCAGGTTGGCTCGACGATCTCGAACGGCGCGGCGTCGTCCTGCGGGGAGCGACGAGACGGTCGGCAGCCGGGTTCGTGCCCGTGAGGATCCGGGATAGCTGCGCTTTCGGGTTATCTCCGGAGACCGGGATTCACGGTGAAGGAGCGCTGGGCTAGAGATAAATGCGGCTGTTCGGGTAGTCGAACGTGACCCAGCCGGCGGGCTCGAAGAGGTTGAGGGCGACGAAGCCGACGGCGTCGGCGCTCGCGAAGTAGCCCACGGGCGGCTGCACGACGACGCTGACGTCGTCGAAGTGCAACGGGCCCACGTCGAGGCTCGTGATGCGGGCCACCTGCAAGTGCACCTCTCCGCCGATGGCGTTGGCCTTGAGCTGGTCGTGCACCTGGTATTCGGGGTGACGATCACGGAGCGCCTGCCACATGTTCGTCGTGATGTTGACGTAGGGCTGGCCGATCGTCATGGTCGAGCTCCCCGTGTCGATGCGCAGCGGCGCCTCCATCCAACCGTCGAGGACGCCGCTCACGCGCACGATCGTCGCGTTGTCGAGGAAGAAGGGGATGTAGCGCGCCGGATCGACGCCCGCGGGCGTGAAGCCCGTGGGCCGCGAAATCTCGAGGAGAGGCGGCCCGAAGCGCAGGTGGACGACGAAGCTCTGGAGGTAGTCGTTGCCGAGCAGTCCTCCTTCTCGCGCGCCGGGCACGGGGACGTGGAACGCGCTCAGGTCCTGCTTCGTGGGCGTGAGCCCGTACCAGGACAGCTCGTCGACGCCGCGGCCGCGGCAAAGCGGCATGATGCGCGCGATGCGCACCTGGTCGACCTCGAGGATGCCCGCCGTGCCCGCGAGCTCCGTGTGCGCGATCGTCGGCAGCCCGAGCTCGTCGGCGAGCTTGGCGTCGATGGCGCTCACGCCGGCGCCCGTGTCGAAGATGAAATGGTGAGGCGCGGAGCCGTTGAGGGACAGCGGCAAGAAGAACTGGCCGCGCTCATAGACACTGTCGACGATCGGCATGCGTGGCCTGATTGTGAGGCCCTCGCGCCGGCGCGCAAGGCTTCTCGTCAGCAATCCGTGGCGCTCAGAACGTCTCGCTCACGAGTGACAGGTCGGTCTCGACGGGGACGAGGCCCCAGATCTCGGAGGCGTACTGGCGGATCGTCGCGTCGCTCGAGAAGCGGCTCGCGCCCATGATGTTGAAGAGGGCGCGCCGCGACCAGTCGCGCGGCGAGAGGTAAGCGGCGGCGGCGCGCGCCTCGGCCGCGACGTAGGCGTCAAAATCGGCGCACACCATGAACGGGTCGTTCCACTTGAGGTTGTCGAGGATGGGCTTGTAGCGGTCGCGATCGCCGAGGCTGAAGAAGCCGGATTCGATGAGCTCGAGCGTCTGCACGAGGACGGGGCTCGCGGCGATGGCGTCGCCCGGCCGATAGTCCACGCGGCGCTCGGCCACCTCGGGAGCCGTCATGCCGAACAGGAAGAAGTTGTCGTGGCCGACGGCCTCGCGGATCTCGACGTTCGCGCCGTCGAGCGTGCCCAGCGTGAGGGCGCCGTTGAGGGCGAACTTCATGTTGCTCGTGCCCGAGGCCTCCTTGCCGGCCGTCGAGATCTGCAGCGAGAGATCGGCCGATGGGATGATCGTCTGCGCGAGCGAAACGCCGTAGTTCGGCACGAAGGCCATGGCGAGGCGGCCGCGCACGGCGGGATCGGCGTTGACGACAGCCGCGACGTCGTTGAGCAGGCGGATGTGGAGCTTCGCCATGAAGTAACCGGGCGCCGCCTTGCCCGCGAAGACGTAGGCGCGCGGCGTGTGCGTCGCGTCCGGGTCGCGCTTGAGCGCGAGGTAGTGCGAGACGATCTGCAGGCAGGCCAGCAGCTGGCGCTTGTACTCGTGGATGCGCTTGACCTGCACGATGAACATCGCCTCGGAGGGCAGCGTCACGCCGGTGCGCGCCTCGACGAGGGCGACGACGTCCGCCTTGTTCTGCTGCTTGACGCGCCAGAGGGCGTCCAGGAACTTGTCATCCTCGCCGAGCGGCGCCAGCTGGTGGAGGCGCGAGAGCTCGGGCTCGTCGATCCACGACGACCCGATGCGGCTCGTCACGAGCTGCGTGAGGCGCGGGTTGGCGTGCAGGATCCAGCGGCGGGGCGTCACGCCGTTCGTCTTGTTGTTGAACCGCTCGGGCCACAGCTCATTGAACCCGGAGAGCAGGTGTTCCTTGAGCAGCGCCGTGTGCAGCTCCGCGACGCCGTTCACGCTGTGCGAGCCGATGGTCGCGAGGTGCGCCATGCGCACGTGGCGCCCGCCGCTCTCGTCGATGATCGAGAGGTGGCGCAGGCGCTCTAGGTCCCCGGGCCAGCGGAGCTGCACGTCGTGCAGGAAGCGCTGGTTGATCTCGTAGATGATCTGCAGATGGCGCGGCAACAGGCGCTCGAACAGCGGGACGGGCCATTGCTCGAGCGCCTCGGGCAGGAGCGTGTGGTTCGTGTAGCCGAGCGTGCGGTGCGTGATGGACCAGGCGCGGTCCCAATCGAGCCGCTCCTCGTCGACGAGCACGCGCATGAGCTCGGCCACGGCGATCGAAGGGTGCGTGTCGTTGAGCTGGATCGCGACCTTGTCGGGGAAGGCGTCGAATCCGTCGTGTCGACTCTTGTAGCGCTTGACGATGTCGGCGATCGAGCAGGCCACGAAGAAGTACTGCTGCTTGAGGCGCAGCGTCTTGCCTTCCTCGCTCTGGTCGTTCGGGTAGAGGACCTTCGAGATGTTCTCGGTGTCGATCTTCTCCTCGACGGCGCGGCGGTACTCGCCCTCGTTGAAGAACTGCAGGTCGAAGTCGCGCGTCGCGCGCGCGGCCCACAGGCGCAGCGTGTTCGCAGTGTCCGTGCGGTGGCCCACGATGAACGAGTCGTAGGGCAGGCCCACGACGGCGCGCGCGTCGACCCAGGCGGCGCGCAGCGCGCCGTCCATGTCGCGGTGGAACTCGACGCGGCCGCCGAAGCGCACCGTCTGCGCGTCCTCGTGCCGCGGCAGCTCCCAGGCGTTGCCGAGCTGTAGCCAGTTGTCGTGCTGCTCGATCTGGCGGCCACCGTCGATCTTCTGCTCGAACATGCCGAAGTCATAGCGGATGCCGTAGCCGATGGCGGGCAGCTCAAGCGTCGCGAGCGAGTCCATGAAGCACGCCGCGAGGCGTCCGAGGCCGCCGTTGCCGAGGCCCGGATCGCCCTCGCGCTCGAGGATCTGCTGAAGCTCGAACCCGCGGTCGGCCG
>DATKFB010000152.1:0-7064 GCA_035544435.1 Polyangia bacterium | reverse complement strand
GAGGAGCTGGCCGCCTGCGTGGGCCAATACCACGGCCTCGGCGTGCGCTCGGCGTCGAAGGTGACGGCGGCCGTGCTGGCCAACCCCGGCAAGCTCAAGATCATCGGCCGCGCGGGCGTGGGCGTCGACAACATCGACGTCAAGGCCGCCACCGACAAGGGCATCCTCGTCATCAACACGCCGCAGGGCAACGCGGCCGCCGCCGCCGAGCTCGCGATCGGGCTCATGTTCGCGCTCGCGCGTAAGATCCCCCAGGCGGCCGAGAGCATGCGGCAGGGCGTCTGGGAGAAGAAGAAGTTCATGGGCGCCGAGATCGCGGGCAAGACGCTGGGCGTCGTGGGCCTCGGCAACATCGGGCGCAACGCCGCCGAGCGCGGCGTCGGGCTCAAGATGAACGTCATCGGCTACGACCCGTTCCCGCCGAAGACGCTGCCGGCCGGCGTGAAGCTCGTCTCGCTCGACGAGGTCATCGCGAAGTCGGACTTCGTGACGTTGCACGTCCCGCTCACGGACGGCACGAAGAACCTCTTCAACGCCGACACCTTCGGCAAGATGAAGAAGGGCGCCTACCTCATCAACTGCGCGCGCGGCGGCATCGTCGACGAGAACGCCGTCCTCGCGGCGCTGCAGTCGGGCCAGCTCGCGGGTGCCGCGCTCGACGTCTTCGGCAAGGAGCCGCCCGAGCCGTCGCCGCTCTTCCAGCACGAGAGCCTCATCGCGAGCCCGCACCTCGGCGCGTCGACGCGCGAGGCGCAGGAGAAGGTCGCCATCGAGCTGGCCGAGGTCTTCATCGGCTTCCTCAAAGACGGCATCGTCAAGAATGCCGTGAAATAAGGAAAGGTCGTTCGCGCGTTGCGAGCGTTTTCGCCAAACAAGTCATGAGAAAAACTTCGCTCGTGAACGCGAGCGCAGCGCGGCTTCGCCGCGCGGAGCGAGGGGGACCGGCGAGGCCGAGCGCAGCGAGCGCCGCGGTCGAGGGCGTGGGGGGCCGAAGCGCGAGCGGTAGCGAGCCGGACCCCGTCAAGCCGTCCCCAACCCTGCGTTTGCCGACGGGCATGCGCGATTTCGCGCCTCGGGCGGCGGCGGCGCGGCGGCGCATCGCCGAGACGCTGCTCGAGGTGTTCGAGCGGTGGGGATTCGCGCGCGTCATCACGCCGGCGTTCGAATATGAGGAGGTGCTCGCGCTCGGGCTCGGCGGCGCGGGACGCGCGGCGGCCATTCGGTTCGTCGAGCCGAGCACGGGTCAAGTCGTCGCGCTGCGCCCGGATATCACGCCGCAGATCGCGCGCCTCATCGCGACGCGCTTTCGCGACGAGCCGGGCGCCGTGCGCTTGTCGTACGAGGGCACGGTCGTACGCCTCGAGCGCGGGGGGCGGGGACAGCACGAGCTCATCCAGGCGGGCGTCGAGCTCGCGGGCGTCGCGGGCCCGGCCGGCGACGTCGAGGTCATCGCGCTGGGCGTGGCGGCGCTGCGCGCGGCGGGTTTGCCGCAGCCCACGATTGATCTCGCCCACCTCGGCCTCGCGCGCGAGGTCATGGAGGCGCTCGCGCTGCCCGAAGCGGCCGTCGACGAGGCGCGGCGACGGATCGCCAAGCGCGACGCGAGCGGTCTCGGGGAGGTCCTGCGCGACGCGCGCGGGTCGGCGGCGGCCGTGCGCTTCGCGGCGCTGCTGCCCGAGCTCGCGGGGCCGCCGTCGGTGCTCGCGACGGCGCTCAAGCGCGCGCCCACGCCGGGCATCAAGCGCGCGCTCGCCGAGCTCGCGGCGATCGTCGCGGCCGTCGAGGCGCGCGGCGTCGACGCGCGGCTGCACGTCGAGCTCGGCGAGGTGCGCGGCTTCGACTACTACACGGGCGTGCGCTTCCAGGCCTTCGTGCCGGGCGCGCCCGACGCCGTGCTCGCGGGTGGCCGCTACGACAGCCTGCTCGCGCGCTACGGCAGACCGAACCCCGCCGTGGGCTTCGCCATCGACGTCGAGGCGGTCGCGGGGGCGCTCGAGGCGGCGGAGCACGACGGTGCTGGCGCGGCAAGTCCCAGCGCCGAGCTCGCCAACGGCGCCGGGGGCGTGCTCGTCTCTGGCCCGCTCGGCGCTGCGACCGCGGCGGCCGAAGAGCTGCGCCGCCGCGGCAAACGCGCCGCCGCCGATCTGGCGGGCTTGCGGGGAGACGCGCTCACCGCTTACGCGCGCCGCTGGGGATTCACCGAGATCGTGCGCGCCGGTGAGCGCGCCGGCGTCACCAACCCGAAAAAACCAGCAAGGTAGAGGAGCGAGATGTCCGTCGTCGTCGTCGTCGGAGCGCAGTGGGGAGACGAGGGGAAGGGCAAGATCGTCGATCTGCTCACCGAGAACGCGCAGGTTGTCGTGCGCTGGGCCGGGGGAGCCAACGCGGGCCACACGCTGGTCGTCGACGGAAAGAAGTACGTTACGCACCTGATTCCCTCCGGCATCCTGCGCGCCGGCCTGACCTGCGTGCTGGGTGAGGGCATGGTCGTCGACCCGGCCGTGTTGCTCGAGGAGATCCGCACCTTCCGCGCCCACGGCTTCCTCGCGGCCGACGAGGACCTCGTCATCGCGGAGCGCGCGCACCTCACGATGCCGTACCACAAGGAGATCGATCGCCTGCGCGAGGAGGGCCCGGCGGGGTCATCGGTCAAGATCGGCACGACCAAGCGCGGGATCGGCCCGACCTACGAGAGCAAGGCGGCGCGCATGGGCATCCGCGTGGGGGATCTGCTGCGCCCGCATCGCTTCCTCGAGCTGCTCGCGCGCACGCTGGAAGAGGCCGGACCCACGCTCGAGCGCCTGGGCGGCGTGCGCCCGAACGCCGCGCAGATCGCCGACTCTTACCTGGCCTTCGGCGCCGAGCTCAGCCCCTTCATCCGCGACGCCTCGCGCTTCGTCTACGACGCGATCCGCGCCAAGAAGAACGTCATGTTCGAGGGCGCGCAGGGCGTGCTGCTCGACGTCGACCACGGCACGTATCCATTCGTGACGTCGTCGTCGACGACGGCGGGCGGCGCATGCGCGGCGTGCGGAATCGGACCGACGTCGATCGACGCCGTCATGGGCATCGCCAAGGCCTACGCGACACGCGTCGGCGCGGGACCGTTCCCCACGGAGCTCCACGACGCCACGGGCGAGACGCTGCGCAAGCGCGGCAACGAGTTCGGCTCGACGACGGGTCGCCCGCGGCGCTGCGGGTGGCTCGACCTGCCGGCGCTGCGGCTCGCGATCCGCCTGTCGGGCATCGGGGGCCTCGGCCTCACGAAGCTCGACGTGCTCGCGGGGCTGTCCAGCGTGAAGCTTTGCACGAGCTACCGCGTCGCGGGACGCACGATCGACGAGATGCCGCTCGACGCCGACGATCTCGCGGGCGCCGAGCCCGTCTACGAAGAGCTCCCGGGCTGGCCCGAGGGCGAGGACGTTCCGCCCGCGGCGGCGCGCTTCCTCGAGCGCATCAGCGTGCTCGCCGGGATTCCCATCTGGGCCACCTCCGTGGGCCCGGGCCGGGCCCAAACCGTCGTCGCCCGCAACCCCTTCGACGCGGCCTGAGGACCGATCCGGCGCGCCCGACGCGCGCCGGGGGCGTGGGACCTCCCAGGAGCGGCTCAATGTGTACATAGCGGGAATCGCGTGGGAAATGGCGCGCGGAACGCTTGCGCCTATTCTCGGGCTCAATATAATGATCCACCTTCCGAGCGTGTCATGCGTCTGCTACTTCAGGTGACCGGTTTTCCCTCCGAAACGAGGCGTTGATGAAGATCGTTTGCGATTCGTGTGGCACCAAATACTCGATTTCCGACGACAAGGTTCGTGGGAAGGTCTTCAAGATCCGTTGCAAGAAGTGCAGCCACATCATCGTCGTGCGCGGAACGAACGAGGCGACGGCCTCCGCCACGCCTGCGGTCGCGGCCACGAACGGCGCCCCCTCCGCGGCGGCCGATGCCGGGTGGCACCTCGTCGTCGACGGTGATCAGGTCGGCCCAGTTCCGGAGTCGGACATCCGCGGGCGCATCGAGCGCGGCGAGATCAACGCCGAGACCTACGTTTGGAAGGAAGGGTTCGCCGACTGGTTGAAGCTCTCGGCGATTCCCGAGTTCGCCTCGCTCGTGACGCCGGCCGAGCCCGGCGTGTTCGCGGACGGGACGGGCTCGGGCGCCGTCAACGGTGACGGCGCCGCTGCGCACGCGCCCGCCGCCGGCGGCGGGCTCTTCGGCACCGCGCCCGCCGCCGACGACGCCGACGTTTTCGGTGGCCTGGCGTCCGCGGCTTCGAAGCGCAGCGGCGATCTCTTCGCTTCGCCCATCGCGACCAAGCCGGCCGCCGACGAATCGCGATGGCCGGCGGCGAGCGCGTCGCCCGCGGGTCACGACGGCGGCCGCGTCGAGAACCTCACGGGGCAGCGCCACGAAAACTCCGTGCTCTTCTCGCTGTCCAACCTGCAGTCGCTCGCGATGCCCGCGGCCGCGGCGAAGCCTTCGTTGTCGTCGACGGCGCAGACGACAGAGGGCTCGGGCCTCATCGATATCCGCGCCATGGCGGCCACGACGCTCGGCCCCTCGGCGGGCGCCGGCCCAGGCTTCGGCGGCAGCGCCTCGGGCGACGACCTGCCGGCCTTCGGCGCGTTCTCGCCCGCGGCGCCCGTCCTGCTCGCGCTGCCCACGAACAGCGGCCCACCGAAGTGGATCTACGCCGTCATCGGCGTCGCCGTCATCGCGGTCGTCGCGATCGGGGCGATGGCTCTGACGATTCTCACCAAGAAGCCCGACGTCGTCGAGACGGCCGCGCCGCCCGCGGCCGCCGTGCCGGGGCCCTCGCCCGTGGCCGCGACGCCGGCCGCCCCGCCGCCTGCCGCGCCGACGACGATCCCGGCCGAAAAGCTCCCCCCGCGCGAGGCGCCCAAGGTGTCCGAAACGAAGGCCGAGGCCAAGCCCGAGCACGCCGAGCACCACCGAGGCAAGGGCGAACACGGCGCGAAGGAGGGCGGCAAGAAGGGCGGGGACGAGGGCAAGAAGGCCGTCGCCGAAGGGAGCAAGGCCGTCACGCCCGAGCCCGTGGAGAAGAAGCCGGCCAAGGGCTCGCTCGACGATCTGCTCGAGGGCGCGCTCAGCCACAAGGGGGGCGGGGGCGGCGCCGCGAAGCCGCGCGTCTCCGAGGACGACAGCCCGCGCCGATCCGAGTCGGGCGGCGGCGGACCGCTCGCCAAGGGGGCCGTCGTTGCCGGAATGAACTCGGTCAAGGGCAAGATCGGTGAGTGCTACCAGCAGTTCAAAGTGCCGGGCATGGCGATGGTCACCGTCGTCATCGGCAAGAACGGTCACGTCTCTTCGGCGACGGTCACGGGCAAGTTCGCCGGGACGCCCACCGGGTCGTGCGTCGAGAGGGCGGTCAAGTCGGCGAGCTTCCCGCCCTCCGACGGCCTCACGACCCCGTACCCGTTCCAGCTCAAGTAGGCGCGGTACGGCAAGCTCCGGCGCACGCTCCTCAGGTGTCGACATCGACGCGCCCTCGGGCCCGCTGGAGGCGCTCGTGGGGGCGCTGGGCGCCCACGGGCTGAACGTCTGGCTGCCGCTCGATTGTCCGACCTTCGACGCCGCCTGCGCGCCCGTGGCGCCGACGCTGCGGCTCGCGTCATTGCTCCCGGGCGCGCGCGGCGCGCTCGTCGTCGGCTCGGCGGGCCGGGCGTTCTTCGAGGGCTTCACACGGGCGCGCGTCGCCGCCCCCGACGACCGAGGCCCCGATCCCCTCGACCGGTACACGCGCGCTCTCGTCACGGAGGCGGCGCGGCGAGCGCTCGAGCCGCTCGGCGTCGCGCACGTGGAGTGTTTTCCGTTCCTGGGCGAGGCGGCGGGCGGCGTGGTGATCCCGTTCCAGCGCCTCGGGCGGGCGGCGGGCTTAGCCGCCTCCTCGCCGCTCGGCCTGCAGATTCACCCCGTCTACGGGGCCTGGTGGGCCTACCGCGCGCTCGTCGTCGTCGACGCCGAGCTGCCGCCGGGCGCGCCGCTCTCCGACAGCTGCGCGGGCTGTCCCGCTCCCTGCGTGAGGGCCTGTCCCGCGGCGGCCGTGCAGCGCACAGGCTTCGTCGTGCCGGCCTGCCACGGGCACCGGCTCGTCTCTCCGCCCTGCCACCTGTCGTGCGCGGCGCGCCTCGCCTGCATCCGCGGGCCGGAGCACCGCTACTCCGACGAGCAGCTCGCCTTTCACATGGCCGCGTCTATGCCGAAGCGCGCACCTTCACCCTCGCGGTGAGCGCGAGGCGCGCCGCCGGGCCGCGGCGACGGAGCCGAGACCGATCCCCACGAACGCGGCCAACGCGAGGCCCTCGAGCGCGAAACGCGGCAAGCCGCCCTCATCGGCAGGTGGCGGACCGACCACCTCGAAGGTGGCGACGCGCTCCTCGAGGGCGGAGGCGCGCGGTCCCGGGAAGGTCACGCGATCGACGCCGCTCGCGAGCGCGAGGCCGGGTCCGAGGACGACGCCCACCTCCGTATCGAGCAGGCGAGGCGGCTCGCGCGCCAGCGTGAGGCGCAAGCGGCGCGCCCGCGCGCTCCAGGCGCCGGGGAACGACGCCCGCCGCTCGACGACGAGCGGCGCGGCGGTCGCGCGCGGCTCGTCTCCGAGATCGATCCCGACGACGACGGACGCCGTCAGGACGCGCCCGTCGATCGCCACCGTGATGGCGGGGCCCTCGGCGCGGAGCCGTTCCTCGCCCGCGCGCAGCTCAGCGTCCGAGATGCGACCGTCGCTGTCGGCGTCGAGCCGGCGGCGCTCCTCTGCGCTCACGAGCGCGCCCTCGAGGAGATCGTCGGTGACGTCGACGCGGCCGTCGAAGATCGCGGCGGTGACGTAGCGGTTCGTGCCGAGCGCCGAGAACTCTGGGTGGGCGCCCGCCCGTCCCACGCCCGCCACGACGCTAAGGGCCACGAGCGCGCCCGCGGCGCGCGCGCGGGTCGGCCGGCGGCCTCGGCGCTTGACCATCATGCGATGCGTTTCTACTCTCACGACCCCATGGCCACCAGCGTGAACGCGCACATCACCGGCACCGTTTGGAAGATCGAAGTCAAG
>DATKFB010000151.1:0-5755 GCA_035544435.1 Polyangia bacterium | reverse complement strand
TCGAGCGTGAAGACCGCGAGCTCGTCGCGCCGCGAGGCCAGCGTCAGCGTCGCGACCCCCGCGAGCCGCTTGCCCGGCAGGTCGAGGTCCAGCTCGAGGCGCACGTGCGCGATGCGCAGCGAGCGGTCGGCGGTGAAGTTCGTGCGGGTTCCGGGAGGCGCGAAGGGTGTGGCCATGGGCACGCGGGCCCTTCACCATAGTGGGCGGCCCGCGCACCGTCAAACCGACGCTCGACCGCGCGCGGGACCCGCGTCATAGTCGTGACGCCATGGATTCCCGAGAGCCGGTGCACCGCCGGCACCACGTGCCCCGCGCCACGCCACGCGAGGTCTACGATGTCGTCGTCGACTTCCCCGCGTACCCCCGCCTTTTCCCCGAGCTCAAGGAAGCGCGCGTCGTCTCGACGACCGGGAAGGTCGTCCGCGTCGAGTTTCGCGCCCACATGGTGCTGCCGATCCGCTACGTACTCGATCTGACGTGCTCGGGGGCCGGCCCCGACGGCGGCCTGCTCACGGTCGACTGGACGTATGTCGAGGGGGAGATCGTGACGAGCTCCGTGGGCGGCTGGCGGTTCGCTCCCGAGGGCGACGGGACGTCCGTCGACTACACCGTGAGCCTGGACGTGCGCGCGCCGCTGCCGGCCTTCGTGCTCCGCAAGGTCACCGACGGCCTCGTCTCGGCGTCGCTGCCCAACATGTTCGCGTCCCTCGAGCGCGAGATCCGAAGACGCCAGGCCGCCGGCGCCCTTGCGACGAATTCCTCAAGCATGACTTGAAGAGCGTCGTCGCGGTCCGGAGACGCTGCGGTGTCCGGGGACGAAGAACCGGAGGCGGCGCCCCGCCCAGACTCCGGCGTAGTCGACGCCGATGCGCGGCGAGCGGCCGACGCGCGGCGGGGGCTCGCCGTCGTCGGCGACGTAGAGCCCATCGGCGCCCGACGTCAGATCGCGACCCTTGTCCCTCAACGTCACGCCGAGCGCCAGGCAGAGCTTCCCGGGCCCGCGCAGCGCGTGCGCGTCGCCGTCGTCGCCGAGTGGCGCGGCCGCGCGGATGAGCACGGCGCCGGCGACGCCGTCCGTCTCGGTCACGAAGTTCATGCAGTGGTGCATGCCGTAGACCAGGTAGACGTAGAGGAAGCCAGGCGGACCGAACATCATCGCCGCCCGCGGCGTAGGGCCGCGGCGCGCGTGAGAGGCCGCGTCGCGCTCGCCGAGGTAGGCCTCAACCTCGACGATGCGGGCCCGCTGCTCGCGGCGCCCGAGGCGGCGCACGAGGATCTTCCCCAGCAGGTCGCGCGCCACCGCCTCGGTGGGCCGCGCGTAGAACGCGCGGGGCAGGGGGGCGAGCGCGCGGCGGGCCGCCACCTGCCGCTCAATCTCCCAGCAGGAGCCGCGGCCGGTCGACGGCGCCGAGGAGCCGGCCGAAGCGGCCGTCCGATTCCATGGCCGCGAGCAGGCCCGCCGTGGCGCGCCGGTACGGTTCGCGCTCGATCAAGCCCGCGACGAGGCGGTAGCGCAGGAAGAGGAAGGCCGTCTGCGCGACGTCGGAGAGGCAGTAGTGGCGCAGCGCCTCGATCTGGCCCGCGTGGTAGAGGCCCTCGACCTGGCTGCCGTCGACGCCGTCCTTGCCGGGCAGGCCGATGAGCCGCGCCGCGCCGTCGAGCGAGGTCATGCGCGCCGCGCCGTGATCGGACAGGACGTCGCCGAGGTCGAGGTGGCCCTCTTCGCTGAAGCGGTAGCGATAGCCCTCGCCGCGGTAGTACCAGTTGAAGTTGAGCCCGAAGCGCAGCCCGCGCAGCGCCAGCACGGGGAGATCGAAGCTGCGCCCATTCCACGTCACGATGTGGGGCTTGCGCGTGTTCATGAAGTCGGCGAAGTCGGCCATCATGCCCGCCTCGTCCTTGTCGGCGCCGATCGTTCCGATGCGCTTGACGGCGAGCTCCTCGTCGAGCCACAGAACGCCGATGACGATGGGCCGGCAGGCGTAGAGCGGCGGGAAGGGCCGCTCGACGCTCGCGGGCAGCTCGGGCGGCGTGTAGAGCTCAGGATCCGGGATGGTCTCGATGTCGAGGACGAGGTAGCTCGGGGGGGCGCCCATGGCGCCGCCATCCTACCGCGCGCGGCGTCCGATCGGCCCCCTTCGTCCGCGGGCGCGCCGTGTTACAACGGCACCATGTTTTCGACGCGCGACGGACGGCGCTCGCCCGTGACGACGCTGCGCCGCTCGCTGGTCGTGGCAGCTCTCCTCGCGGCGCTCGGCGGCTGCGCCCACGTCGCGCCGCCCGTGCGGCCGTGGCAGCGCGAGCACCTCGCGAAGCGGGGCATGCGGCTCGACATGCCCGACGAGTTCGCGGAGGACCGCTTCCGCCAGCACTGGCTCGGCGCCCGCGAGGGCTCCGACCTCGGGTACGGCGAGCCCGGTGGGGGCTGCGGCTGCAATTGAAGGCCGCCGCTCTCCTCATCACGCTCGGGCTCGTGACCCTCGGGGCCGTGGCCGCGCGCGCCGAGGACTTCGTCACGGTGCGCGGCGCCTACTACCGCGAGCCGTCGACGCGCGTGATTCAGCCCACCGTAGAGGTGGAGCGCGACTCGCCCACGGGCTGGGATGTGAGGGCGCACTTCCTCGTCGACACGATCACCTCCGCCTCGGTTGCTGCCGGGACGGCGGCCGACTCGATCTTCACGGAGACGCGCAACGAATCCGCGCTCTCGGTGCGCCGGCGCTGGGAGCGCTCCGAGGTCACGGCCGGCTACAAATACAGCGCCGAGTCCGACTACTGGTCGCACGCCTTGAGCGTGAGCGGCTCCTATCACTTCTGGGGCGACACGGCCCGCGTGGGCGCGTCGCTCGGGGTCAGCTTCGACTCGATGTCCTCGCGCTTCCGCACGCCCGAGTGCGCGAAGCCGCCGAGCCACTCGTGCCCGCTCCTGACCCGCTTCTTCGGGCTGTCCTACACGCAGATCCTCTCGCCCGTGCTCGTCGCCCAGGCCTCGGCCGAGAGCGCCTATCTCGATGGCTTCCAAGCCAACCTCTATCGGACGGTGCCGGAGTTCGGCTACGAGCGCGTCCCCGACCAGCGGCTCCGCAACGCGCTCGCGGCGCGCCTGGCCTACTACGTGCCGCGCGCGAGCGTCGCGCTGCGCCTGCAGTACCGGTACTACTTCGATCTCCGCCCCGGCAACGGGGACGCCCCCGATCCGTGGCGCATCAGCTCGCACATGCTCGAGGCCCGCTTCTACCGGCCGCTCACGCGCGACCTGTCGGCGCGCCTGTCGTACCGGCAGTACTGGCAGTCGAACGCGAACTTCTGGTGCGACGCCCTGGCGATGCCGACCTGCTACCCGCCGGGCGCCGTCTTTTACACGACGGACCCCAAGCTCGGTCCCGTGCGCACCGAGTACCCGGAGCTCGAGCTCCTCTGGCAGGCCGAGGCCCTGCGCGGCGTGCCCGTGCTCGGCTGGCTCGCGGCCGGCACCTTCCAGATCTCGTACGGCCGCTACTTCCAGAGCACGAGCTTCGCGAACGCGCACGTGCTGCAAGCCGGCTACACGATGCCATACTGAGGCGTGGGCACGGGCGTGGACGGCCATCGCGAGTCTCCGCGGGCGCTGCGCGTCGTCCGCGCCGCCCAGCTGCGAGCGCGGGCCACGCGCCGGGCCATCGGGCAGATCCTCCTCGGGTCGGTCTTCCTCGTCGGGGCGCTGGCGTTCGCGCGCGCGCCCGACCGCGCGGCCCGCGAGAACGTCCTGTGGATGACGGGGCTGCTCGTGCTGTCGATGCTCGACGTCGGGCTCGGGCTGCGCACGCTCGCGCGCCTGCGCCGCCGGACGGCGCGGCTCTGGATCGCGGCGACCGCGGCCTGGGGCCTCCTCTCGACGGTGGTCGTCGGCTTCCTGCTCCGCGGTTGACCGCGCGCCCGTGTAGGCGATCATGCGCCCGAGGATGACCGTGCAATGAGCCAACCCCCCTCGACGGTCGTGAGCGACCCGCGCGTCGTCCTGCTCACCGGCTCGTCTTCGGGCATCGGGCGCGCGCTCGCGCGCCGCTTCGCCGAGCGCGGCTGGCGCGTCTTCGCGACGATGCGCGCTCCCGACGGCGAAAAGGGCGGGGCGCTGCGCGACGAGGCGGCGGCGCGCGGCTGGCGCCTCACGACGCCCGCGCTCGACGTCACGCGCGACGAATCCGTGCGCGCCGCCGTCGAGGCCGCGCTCGGCGAGACGGGGGGCCGCATCGACGTCCTCGTCAACAACGCCGGCTACTACGCCTTCGGCGCTCTCGAGGAGACGACGTCCGACGAGCTGCGCGCCCAGCTCGAGACCAACGTCGTCGGCGTGCAGCGCGTGACGCGCGCCGTGCTGCCCGCCATGCGCGCGCGGCGCGACGGCACCGTCGTGACGCTGGGCTCCATCTCAGGACGTGTCGCCGTCCCGATGTCCGGGGCCTACAACGCCTCCAAGTGGGCGCTCGAGGGCATGATCGAGACCTTGCGCCTCGAGCTCCTGCCGTTCGGCGTGCGCGTCGTGCTCATCGAGCCCGGACCCTACGAGAGCGAGCTGCACGCCAACGAGCGCCTCGCGGCGGGCGCGCGCCGCGCGGACAGCCCCTACGCGGCGATCCTCGCGGCCTACGAGCGCCAGGCAAAGGGTCTGGCGCCCGCGCCGCTCGCCGGCCTCGTCGACGTCGTAGAGCGCGCGGCCACGGCGCGGCGGCCGAGGCTGCGCTGGCCCGTCGGGCCGACGTCCCTCACGGCCGGCCGCCTGCGCGCGTTCTGCCCCGACTTCCTCTACGAGTGGATTCTGCGCCTCGGGTTCCCGTTGCGTCGCTCGATGGCCCGGTCCGCGCCGCCCCCGCCCGGGCGCGCGCCCGATTGAGGCCGGCCGCAATCACCGATTTGTCGCGCTATAATCGTGGGACTGTGCCGTCCGACAAGCTAACGCGCCAGCAGGTCGACTTCGTCCTGCGGCGCGCCGCCGAGATCGACACGCGCGAGTCGACCGCTCGCGACCAGGGCCTCGAGGACGGCCTCACGGCGCTCGAGGTCATCCGCCTCGGTGAAGAGGTGGGCCTGCGCGGCGGCGCCGTCTCGCAGGCGCTTACGGAGCTGCGCCGGGGCGTCTCGATCGAGCCCGAAGAGGACGGCGTCGTCGCCCACGCCCTCGGCGCCAGCCGAATCGTCGTGAGCCGCGTCGTGCCCGCGCCCGTCGACACCGTGAGGCGCGCCGTCGACCGCTTCCTGCGCGAGCAGCTCATGACGGTTCGTCGCCATCACGGCGCGCGCGTGGAGTGGGAGCGCGCGCAGGGCATCTGGCCCGGCCTCGTCCGCTCGCTCGACTTCTCCAAGCGCTACGCCTTCAGCCTCGTCTCGCGCGTCGAGACCGTCGTCGCCGAGGAGTCGAGCGCCGACGACGCCGAGGGTCCCGACACTTCCGTCACCTTCAACATCGATCTCGGCGACATGCGCCGCGAGCGCTTCACGCAGATGGGCCTGCGCTCGGCCATGGCCTTCGCGCTCGTCGGCCTGGGCGGCGCCGCCATGTTCCCCGGCTTCGGCGTGCCCGATCTGGTGGCCCTCGCGAGCGGCGGCGTTGCGGCGGGCGGGATCTTCGCGCTCGATCGCAAGCGCTACCTCGAGAGCCGCAGCCGCGTCGCCCTCGCGCCCGAGCGCTTCCTCGATCTCCTCACGCAGCGGCAATCGCGCCGCAGCCTCCGCCCGTCCGACGACTAGAGACGGGCAGAAGAAGAGGCGAGCGTAGCTC
>DATKFB010000150.1:0-5838 GCA_035544435.1 Polyangia bacterium | reverse complement strand
GGGACCGTGCTGCCTCCAGCTTCGCGCCAAGGGCGCGGACGGCGCGGCGACCTACGCGGCGGCCCTTCGGATGCGTGACCTCTGCCAGGCGGCCGGCGTGCCCTTTTGTGTCAACGATCGCCTCGACGTCGCGCTGGCCGTCGGAGCCGACGTCGTCCACCTCGGTCAAGACGATCTGCCGCTCGCCGAGGCGCGCCGCGTTCGCGCGCTCGCGAAGGCGGAGCGAATGCTCATCGGTTTTTCGACCCACAACCGCGCCCAGGCGCTCGCGGCGGCCGAGGGCGGCGCCGACTACCTCGGCTTCGGCCCGGTGTTCTCGACGGCCAGCAAGGCCAACGCGGACCCGACGGTCGGGCTTTCCGCGCTCGCGGAGGTCTGCCGCGTCGTGACCGTGCCGGTCGTCGCCATCGGCGGCATCGGGCTCGAGTCGGTCTCGGCCGTCGCGCGCGCGGGCGCCGCCGCCGCCGCCGTCATCGCCGCGATGGATGGGGCGGCCGACCCCACGGCGGCCGGGCGCGAGATCGCGCGCGCGTTCGCTCGCCTCTAGGCCTCCTAAGGGCCTCTTAGCTGCTGCAGGCGCTCTTCGGCAGCTTGGCGATCGAGCGCAGCTCGCTCTTGGCGTCGGCCGCGCGCGGCGCCCGCGGGTAGCGCTTCATGAGGTCGCCGAGCAGCGAGCGCGCGTCCGTGCAGAAGTGCAGCTCGACGAAGGCGCGCGAGAGTTGCCACATGGCCTCCGGCACCTCGGGCGACTTGGGGTACGTGTCGAGGATCTTCTGGAACTCGGCGGCGGCGTTCGGGAACTTGCTCTCCTGGACGAACGACATGCCGATGGCGAGGTAGGCCTGGGGCGCGCGCGCGTCGGCGGGGAACCGCTGGATGAACACGCGGTAGAAGCGCCGGCCTTCGTCGCGCTGGCCGCTCGCGAGGCGCTGGCTGGCCTGCGTCCAGAGCTGGTCCTTGTCGTCCGGCATGACGGGCGCGACCCTGTCGACGATCTTCGTCTGCGTCTGCTCGAGCGTCGCGAGGCGCGTCTCGAGGCGGTTGTTTTCGTCGGCGAGCTGCCGCGCCTGAACCTCCTGCCCGTGCGACATCTCCTCGATGCGCCCTTGGAGCGCCGCGATGTCCTGCTCGGCCTTGGCCGCCTTGGCGCCCACGTCGGCCGAGTTGCGCGTCAGCAGGCTCGTCGCCTCGTCGAGCACCTTCTTGAGGCGGACGACCTGCTCTTTGTACTCCTTGTCGCGCTTGTCGATTTCGTCGAGGCGCGCGCGCAGGTCGGTGATCTGCGCCTGCATCTTCTCGCCTTCGCCCGAGGTCATGCAGCCCGCGGGCGCCGTCGCGAGGGCGGCGAGGCCGAGCGCGAGAGCGAGGGCCGCGTGCGCGCCCACCCGGGCACGCCGCGCGCGCGAAGGATAGCCGCGCGCCCGCGCGCGCTCGTCAGCGCCAGGTGAAGTCGACACGGCGATCTTGCGCCCAGCTCGGCTCATCGGTCCCCTTCGCGTCCAGCGCCCCGCGGGGCAGGATCGTCAGCTTGGTGCCGTCGGCGCCCAGGCGCCCGAGGTGATCGCGCACCGACTGCGCGCGCCTCTCGGAGAGCGCCAGGTTGTACTCCTGCGTGCCGCGCGGGTCGGTGTGGCCCGTGAGGGTCGCGACGCGGCCCACCTTCTTGAGGCAGTCGACGTCGTGCGCGAGCGTCGCCGTGGCCTCGGTCGTGAGGGCGGACTCGTTGAAGTCGAAGAACACGGGATCGAGACGGCACTCGGTGGGCGGCGGCGCGGGCGCCCTCTCCTTCGTGCAGAAGCCCTTGACGCAGTCCTCGTCCTGCGCGCAGTCGTCCTCGGTCTTGCACGGCTTCTTTGCGAGGCACGCGCCCTTGACGCAATGACCGCCGGGGCACTCCTTGTCGCTCTTGCAGGCCTGGCACTTGTTGGCGATGCACGCCGTGTTGGCGGGGCAGTCCGAGTTGCTCTTGCAATAGCCCGCGATGGGCGTGCACTTGCCCGCGTTGCACGTGTTGCCCGCGGGGCAGTCGGCCGAGTCGCGGCACTGCTGACACTTGCGCGCCACGCAGAACTCCTTGGCGTGCCCGTTGTCCTGGCAGTCCTTGTCGGTCTCGCACGACGGGTAGTCGGGTTTGCATCCCGACGCCACCAAGCCCAGCGTCAGGAGCAGCGCCGCGAGGTGCGCGGCAGTCAGGAGCGAACGTTGCCTGTGCATGGGGGGCCCCCTCGTCGGCCAAACCGTACGTTCGTCGACGGCCAATGTCAACGCGCGCGCCGACGCGGCTCCGACGGGAAGGCCCTTCGTGACGATCGAAATCGCGGCGTCGCTTCGACGCGCGGACGCGTTATCTCCGTTCGACGAGCCGCCGCGGCCCCCCGCGCGGAGTGACATGTTTCGTCGAGCGGTCGCCGTCCGTGATATTTCAACGGTTCGGTTCGGACGTTCTTTCGAACGATCCTTCGGGAGCGCCTCGTGAAGTGGTTCATCCTGCACCTGTCGACCATGACCCCGCTCGGGGCGTACGCGTGGCTCGCGGGCATCCTCCTTTTGTGTGGGCTCGGCCTGCCGATTCCCGAGGACATCTCGCTCATCGCCGCCGGGTACTTCTCGTGGAAGGGCGTGCTCTACGTCCACACGGCCTTCGCGATCTGCTTCGCCGCCGTGATCACGGGCGACACGGCTGCGTTCTTCATGGGCCGGTTCTTTGGGCGGCGCGTCCTCAGGAGCAAGCTCGCGCACCGGTATTTCACGCCGCGTCGCCAGCTCCGCGTGCGTGCGTACTTCAGGAAGTTCGGCAGCAAGGTCGTGCTCGTGGGCCGCTTCACCCCGGGCCTTCGCTTCACGATCTTCTTCACGGCGGGGACGCTGCACACGCGCCCGTCGACCTTCTTCATCTACGACTTCGCGGCGGCGGCGTTCTCCGTCCCCGTGCTGGTCTATTCGGCCTGGTTCTTCGGCGGTCAGATCGACTGGCTCGTCTCGGTCTCGCGTCGGACCGAGCACGGCATTTTGGTGATCGCCGTGGTCGCGGCCGCGATCGTGGGCGTCAAGGCGTGGCGCCGCCACAAAAAGCGCCTCGCGGCGCGCGCGTCCGAGTCGCCGCCGCCGCCCTGAGCCACGCCTCGGGCGCGCGTGGCCGCGTTCTTCGCCAGCGTTCTTTCGCGGCACGCTGGTGCTCGTGTATAGTCGCCCCGCGCTATTTCCGGTGGCGGTTCTTCGAAGGAGGATCGAATGGTGTGCCGGACCCCGCCTCGCTTGGCTTTCCTTAACCTGACCGGCCTGCTCGCGCTGGCGAGCATCGTGTCGGGCGTCGTCGTGGGTACCGCGGGCGCCGCTCGCGCCCAGACGGCCGCTCCGCCGGGAGGCGCGCCTGTCGCCTCATCGGGCCCGGGAGCCGCACCCGTCGAGCCGGCCGGCGCCGCGCCGTCCGGCCCCGCTGGCGAGATGCCCCCTCCGGCAGTCACCGAGGGACCGGCGCCCGTCGCGGGCGAGGCCGCCCCGCTGGCCGGCACGATCGTGGCCGAGCCCGGTCGCGCGCCGAACGTCTCCTACGGCGTCGCCGCGCGGCTGCGCTGGGTGTCGGTGCCCAGTTGGATGCTGAATCTCTTCACGAAGCGCAACGTGCCGCTCTCTTCGTATGCGGTCGCCGCGGAGTTCTTTCGCCGCAAGGGCGAGTTCGACTTCATCGTCTCCATCGGGTACCAGAACCTGTCGCCCCCCGACGGCAACTGGATCGGGCGCGGGCACGACCCGACCATCGACACGTACTACGTTCAATTCAAGGGCCTGGGGCTGGTGGGCGCAGACGCCTCATTCGTTTGGCACACTTTCATCAACGATTGGTTCGGCCTGCATTACGGCGCGGGCCTCGGCCTCGGCATCGTCACGGGCCACCTGCTCCGCACTCGCGACGGCACCGGCTGCACCGACGCGAACGCCGGCGACTACACGAAGTGCCATCCCATTGGCGCGATCTGTCCGCCCTCGGGCTGCACGGACAGCTCGTTGGCGGCCCTCGGGCCAGGCGTCGACGATCCGCAGAATCCCCACCGGTTCACCGATTCGGGCGTGCCGCCCGCGCTGCCCATCGTGAACGTGCTCGTCGGCGTCGACTTCCGCCTGCCGCACGTGCGCGGCTGGGAAGCCAAGCTCGAAGGCGGTTTCTACGACGCCTTCTTCCTAGGCGGCGCCGTCGGTTACACGTTTTAGCGCATCGCTTCGCTTTGCGAAGCGAAGCTATTCGTTGCCCGAGAGATCGAGCGCGAGGCGGACGAGATCGCCGTCGAGCGACAGGTTGCCGCCGAGCTGACCGAGCTGGCCGGCCGCGAGGCGCACGGCGGCGCGCGTGCCCTGATCGGACTCCTCGGCCCACGTCTCGAGGAGCCGTGCGAGGTTGACGTGGAGATATCCGATGTTGCTCTGCGGGCCGAACTTCGCGGGGCGACGCGCCAGCCGGTAATACCAGCCGAGGCCCGCCGCCTGCGGCGTGAGCGCGAGCGACAGGTGCCCCGCGGCGATGTGCTCGAGACCCGCCTCGGAGAAGCCGGTGCCCGCAGACAGATCGAAGAACGTGGGCATCCGACCGCCGAAGGTCTGCGTCTCGGGCTTGCCGCTCGCCTGCGCCGAGAGGAGATCGGTCACGCCTGTCTCCGCCGTCGCGGGGAAGGAGCCGAGCAGCACCGTGCTGCCTTCCCACGTCTGATCCTTCTCGGGTAGGTGGCGGACGACCGCCGCGACGTTGCGCAAATGGCCGAGCAGCGCCGCGCCGCTCGCCCCGCTCACGCTGGCCGTCAGGCGCTCGAGCTCGGCGGCCGCGAGCTGGGGCCAGAAGCGCGCGCCCACCTCGAGCCACGAGAGCGGGCCGCAGGTCTCGAGAGATTCGAGGGCGCGCTCGGCCTTCCCCGCCAGCACGGGCGGACGGGGCGCGCCGCGGATGTTCTCGAAGTTGTCGACGAGGAAGCCGGCCGCGGCGACGCCGTCGGCGGTGGCCGCGCGCGCGTCGAGGACGCCGTCGTCGCTGGCTACGCCACCGAGCTTCGTCTTCCCCAGCGCCGTCAGGCCCCAGGCCACCTCGAGGCGCCACTGGAAAGGATGGAGACGCAACAGCACGGCCGCGTCGTCGAAGAGCGCGCCGTCGCCCCCCATCCAATCCCGGCGACACGACGCGCGCCCGAAGAGCGGTCCCAGCGCGGCGGGCTCGACGACGAGCGCGAGGGACACGTCCTCGGTCGACAGCAGCCGCCGCGTGCCCTGCGCGAGGGCGGTCGCGAGCGACTGCTTGGCGGGCGCAACCATCTTCGCGACCGTCGCGGCGACGTCGGGCTTACTGGAGTCGGCCTTGCCTTCGCTCGCGCTCCGTCCCCAGGGGTCAGCATAGTCGACGATCGCGTAGTCACCGGCGCGCCGCAACGAAATGAGCGCGCCGTCGCGCGCGCGTCCGAGCACGACGATCCCGGCGCGGCGCGCGAGCGACTTGAGATCGCCCTCGACGGCCCACGAAGGAACACTCGGATCCCCGTGGGCGCGCGAGAAGTTCGCGACGCTCATGTTGGCGCCGGCGAGAATCGCCACCGTCGCGCGCACGAGCTTGTCCGCGTCAAGGGTCTTGATGACGAAGCGGTGGCGCACGAGCACCGGCTTGCCGCTCTTCTTCTCCTTGCCGCGCGCTGCCCAGTCGGCCTCGTCGGCGATGCCCCAGGAGGCGACGACGATCCCGTCGGGGTCGACGCCGCTCTCGGTGAACTCGCTGCGGCTGAACGAGTACAGACCGAGCCCGTCACGCACGTGGTTGAGCGCGCGCATCGTGCCGGGGAAGATCCCGCCGATGAGATCCATGAG
>DATKFB010000149.1:0-2005 GCA_035544435.1 Polyangia bacterium | reverse complement strand
TTGAGCGAGCCCCAGCCGATGACGCGAGACGCTCGCACGCGACCGGAGTGAACGATGCCGGCGAAGGTTTCATAGAAGTGGAAGCCCGCGGCGGCGACGACCTCGCGCGCCGCCGCCGAGAGCAGCCACGCTGGCGGCACGAAGCCGCGCGTCGCCGCCTCGAGGCCGGCGCGGCGCAAGATGGCGGCCCCCTCGTCGAGCACCCGCGCCGCCTCGGCGGCCGTTGCGCGCAGCAGCTCGCCCTGGCCGCGCGCGAAAACATGTCCGCGCACGAAACCGAGCGGCGTCCAAGCCCGCCGCGGCATGCGGTGGGTGAGGCCGTGCATGACGAGCGTCGCGCCGGCGTCGGCGAGGTCGCGCAGGAAGCGCACGGTCGCCCGGTCCTCGTCGAGCGCGACGCCGCCTTCGTGACGCGGGATCGCGAGCACGGTGAGCGCCGCGGGCGGCAGGTCCGCCTCGCGCAAAAGCGTGAGGGCGCGCTCGCAGTCGGCGAGGGTAAGCGGCGAGACGTCGTGCAGGGACACGAGCAGCGCGGGACACCCCGGGACAGCCGCCGGCGGCGCGCCCGCCACAGCGTTCACGTCTGCTGCGTGAGCGACTTCCAGATTCGCGAGAACGACGCCTCGTTCCAGCGTTCGATCATGGCCTGACGGCCACCCGCCCCGAGGCGCGCGGCCCGAGAGGGGTCGTCGAGCACGCGGGCGAGGGCCGCGGCGAGGCCGGCGGCGCCGAACGAGTAGCACTCGGCCGAAAGACCGTGCGTCACAAATTCAGCGATACATGCGTCGTCGGGGACGAGCACGGGTAGGCCGCTCGCCATGGCCTCCATGTTGACGAGCCCCAGCGTGTCGACGCGGCTCGCGAAGACGAACACGCGCGCCGAGGCATAGATCTGCTTGAGCGTCTCGCCCGCCTGCAGCCCCGCGAAGCGCACGAAGGACTTGCCGCGGCAGCGCTGCTCGAGGCAGGGCCGCTCGGGCCCGTCGCCCACGAGCACGAGGACGGGCGCGGGACGGCGGTCCTGGAGCCGTTCGACGGCCTCGATCATGACGGGCAGGTTCTTCTCCTCGGAGATGCGCCCGACGCTCAGGATGACGGGGCGGTCGCCGACGTCAAGATCGAGCACCTCGAAGACTCTGGGCGAACGATGCGCGGGCGAGAAGTCATCCGGATCGACGGCGACTGGCATGACCTCGACCTTCTCGGCGGCGACGCCCATGTCGACGAGCGCGTCGCGCGAGCCCGCCGAGAACGCGAAGACGCGATCGACGCGCCCGTAGAACCAGGCGAGGTATCGCCGCGCCGCCCGCTCCATCATGAGGTTTCCGCCGAGCGGCTGGATGAGCGCCGGCACCTCGGTGTGATAGCTCGCCGTCACGGGCAGACGCAGGACCTTCGCGACGAGCAACCCCACGAGGCCCATGGGGCCCGGCGTCGCGAGCTCGACGTGCGAGACGCCCGCGCGCCAGGTCCACTGGAGCGTCTCGACGAGCGAGGGCACGTGAAACTTGATGCCCGAGTAGATGGGGAGCGTGAACGAGGTCACGAACGGGACGGCCTCGAAGCCCGCCCGATCCTCGACGTGCGTGGGAATTTCGCCGCAGTAGGGCACGACGACGTCACGTCCCTCGGCGCGCGCCCGCCCGAGGAAGCGCTTGCACCAGGTCGACACGCCGTCGACCTGCGCGAGAGAATCGGTGAAGACGCCCAGACGTTCCGGGCGCGGCGGCAGCTCGAACGCCGTCCATTGTTTCCACAAGCGCCGCACGGCTTGTTCCTGCTTGCCGAAGTGATCGGCGGCAAAGAACATCGGCGCCGCCGTCACGAGGCCGCCCGCCATGTCACGAAGCGCCCCGAAGATTCGGTAGAGGTCGAAGTCCTGCGCGCCCGCGAGCAGATCCCCGAGGGCGCCCTCGAGCACCTTGTCGGCGAGGCGCCCCACGGCGCCGATGACGCGCGCGTCGTCCGCCTCGGTCAGCTCGGCGGGGACCTCGAGCAGATCGAA
>DATKFB010000148.1:0-4250 GCA_035544435.1 Polyangia bacterium | reverse complement strand
TTCGTTCCCTGAATCAGGATGTTGCCCGCGCAGTCGACGGAAAAACCATCGGCGTTGGGCGGGGCCTCGTTGGTCTTGGTCGTTGGCACGCCGTTGTCGTCGAGGTTCCACACGCCCGCCATCACGACATAGAGCTTCTTTTCGTCTGGCGAGAGTTCGACGCCGTTGGGCTCGCCTGCGACCTTGGTGATCAAGCTGACCGCTCCCGTGGGATCGATTCGAAACACGGCGGGGCCAACCCCTGGCGGCCTGCCCCCGAGCTCGTAGTTGGGGTTGCTGAAGTAAATCGTCCCGTTGCTGTGGACGATGAGATCGTTCGGAGAATCGAAGGCCTGGCCCATGTACTGGTCGGCCACGATGCGCGCCTCCTTGGTGACGACGTTGAACTCGGTGATGGACCTCGTCTTGTGGCAGGCGGCCATGAGGTTCCCTGTGGCGCTCACGGCCAAGCCATTGGTGCCGACGTCGGCCAGCCAGACCTCGCAGTGGCCGTCCAGGTAGACCTTGATGAGGTCCCCGCCTGCATTGCCACCCGGATTGCCGTTGACGTAGTTGGAGAAGAAGAAGGCGTTCTGGCTGGCGATCCAGGTGGCGCCATCAGTCCAGTTGTATTTGAGTTGGAGGCCGACACAGACCTGCGTCGAGGCGCCCATCTGTTGCGCGGCATATGGTGGAGGCGGGCACGAGTACTGTTTGTGGGGGCTGCTGGCGTCGTCCGTGGGATTCGCGTCGTTCGTACCACCGTCGCCCGGGGAGCCGGCGGCGCTCCCGCCTGAAGCACCCGCCGTCGAGCCGGCGGCGCCGCTCATCCCCGCGGTGCCTGCGCCCGAGCCGGCCGCGCCGCTTGTCCCAGCGTTGCCCCCTGTCGAGCCGGCAGCGCCGGCCGTTCCCCCTGTGCCGCCGCTAGAGCCGGCGGCCCCCGCCGAGCCGGCGGCGCCGGTCTGTCCGCCGGTTCGAGGCGCGCTGTTGGTGCAGGCCAGGAGAGCGACGGCGACGAGCAAAGACGAAGTCCGGAGGTGCGGGGGTCGCGTGAAACTCATACGGCGATTGTGCCCGGTCCGCGGAGCCGGCAGGGCGAAATCGTCTGTGGCACCCGCATCAACGCCCTGCGTCCGGCGGCAGGATCAACTTCTCGATAAAGGCCACGGGCAAGCCGCCCTGGGCGACGAAGGCGTCGTGGAAAGCGCGCAGGTCCCCTCCGGTGCGCTTCTTGAACTCGTCGCGCAGCGCCTGGATCTGGAGCTTGCCCAGCGTGTACGCGAGGTACATCGGGTCGTAGGTGCCGCGCAGCGCCTCCTCGTGGCCGTTGGCCTGCTCCTGAAAGCCCTGCTCGACGAAGAACCGCGTCGCCTCGTCGACGGTCATGCCCTGCGTGTGCATCTTGATGGCGACGACGTAGCGGCAGTCGCGCAAGAGCGCCTCCTGGAGCTGCGCGAGACGCAGCTTCGGATCGCCGCCGCCGAAGCCCTCGTCGATCATCATCTGCTCGGCGTAGTGCGCCCAGCCCTCGACGTTCGACGTCGTGTACATGAGCTTGCGCACCTTGCTCTTGATGCGGGGCATGTAGAGGAACTGCAGGAAGTGGCCGGGGTAGGCCTCGTGGACGTCGATCATGGCGGTCGTGTAACGGTTGAACATCCGCAGGTGCTCCTCGCGGTGCTCGGGCGTCCAGTCGGGCTCGACGGGGGTGACGTAGTAGTAGGCGTCGACGCCGGCGACCTCGAAGGGCCCAGGCGTGTCCATCGACGCAAAGACGGCGGCGCGCGCGTAGGGCGGCGTCTCGCGCACGATGGGGCGCTGCTCCGATGGGAAGGTCACGAGCGCGTGCGCCGTCGCGAACGTCCGCGCCGCCTCGAGCCCGCGCGCGACCGACGGGATGAGGTCGGCGGCCGCTGGGTGCTCCGCCGTGAGCGAGAGGATGACGGCGGCGGGCGCTCGCCCCGGCGCGATCGTGGCGGCGGTCTCTACGAAGGCGGCGCGATCGGCTGCGAGGTGGGCCTCGCCCTTCGCGAGCAACGCGGGCAGCGGCGTCTCCACCATCTCCTGCAAGCGCAGAAGCTCGCGGTATCTCTCGGCGCCGAGCGCGAACGCCCCCCGCGCGCGCGGCGCGAGGTCGTGCTCGAGCCAAACCGCGAAGGCGCGCGTCGCCGCGAGGGCCGCGTCGTTAGCGAGCCGGAACTCGTCGAGGAGCGCCGCATCGCGCGTGGCGGACGCCGCCCACGTCCGCGTCGCGCTCTCGAAGAAGCCGATCGAGCCCTTCGTCATGCGCAGCGCGAGGGTGACATGCTCGGGCGCTGGATTCTCGAGATTGGCGCGGGCCGCCGCGTAGACGGCGGGGATCGCGCGCAGGCGCGCGACGACGGAGGTCAGGCGTTCGGGCGCCGGGGCGAATGCGCGCTTCATAAGCGCGTCGACGGCCTCCCCCGGCAGCCGCGCGTACATCATGGGGTTGCGGCGCCAGCTCTCGAGCGTCACGAGGTCGAAGAGCTCGGCGCGCGCCTGCGAGGTCAGGAAGGCCCGGTCGATCGACTCGTCCGACGAGAGACCGGCGGCGGGCAGCGCGTTCAGGCGCGCGACGAACCCGCGCACCTCGGCGACGCGCGCCTCGATGCGGCCGCGCGACAGATCCTCGAGCGCGCGGTCGTGGGCGTGCAGGCCCACGGCCGTGCCGCTCGATGGCGCGTAGGCAAACAGCGCGTCGAAGTAGGCGTCGACGACACGGGTGAAGTCCGAGGCCGCCGGAGCAGGCGGCGCGTGGACGGAAGGCGAGGACGAAGGATGGGCGCAGCCGACGAGCGTCGCGACGAGGACTCGAAGGAAGGTTCGCACGGCGCGGAGTGTACCCCTCGCGTGACGGCGCGGCATCCTGGGGAGAACGGTCTGGGCCGCCACGATCGGGTCTGGCAAGATGTCGCGGTGGCGCTCCCTGGATCCGACGAGGCTTCGTTGCTGCTCTCGATCTTGAAAGAGCTCCCCATGGGGATTTGGGTCGCCCGCGTCCCGGACGGCGAGTTCGTCTACGCCAACGACGCCTTCGAGCGGATATTGGGCATGGCTGCCCGAGACGACGTGCGCGCGGGTGAGTACACGCCCGCCTACCACCTGCAGGATCGGAACGGCCGACCGTTTCCCGAGGATCGGTTGCCCTTCGTCCAGGCCCAGCGGCGTCGGGAGACGGTCGTCGTCGACGACATCGTCATCGCGCGAGCTGACGGCAGTCGCGTCTACGTCAGCGCCCTCGGCAAGCCGCTGTTCGACGCCACGGGCGCGCTTCGCTACGTCGTCGTCGCCTTCCGGGACATCACAACGGAGGTGGAGACGGAGGCAGGCGCGGTCGTTGCGCGTCACAAGCTCCGGACGGCGCTCGACAACGCGCCCATCGTCCTTTTCGCCACCGAGATAGACGGCACCATCACGGTGTCGGAGGGCGCGGCTCTCGAAGCCATGGGCTTCAAGTCGGGCGAGCTCGTGGGCCGATCCATCTACGACCTCTATGAGGACAACCCGCAGGTGCTCGCGAACCACGCGCGCGCCCTCGCCGGCGAGACGTTTCGGACCGTCGCCGACGTGGGCGACGTCGTGCTCGAGAGCTGGATCTCGCCGATGCGGGGGCCCGCCGGTGAGATCGGAGGCGTCATGGGCGTCTCGACGAACGTCACCGAGCGTCGACGGATGGAGCGCCAGGTCGATCGCGCGGAGCGACTCGCGGCGTTGGGCCGGCTCGCCGCCAGCGTCGCGCACGAGATCAACAACCCGCTGTCTTACTCCATCGAGGCGCTGCGCCTCGCGGGAGAGGCCTTGGGGGCGCCAGAGGGCGCGGCGCGCGTCGCCGACCTCCTGCGCGAGGCGGCCGAGGGCATGGAGCGCGTCCGGCTCATCACGCGTGATCTCAAGGCCTTTTCGCGCTCGGACGAGGAGGTCCGCAGCCCACAAGATCTCTCTCGCGCGCTCGCGGCCGCGGTGAAGATGGTGGCGACGCGCACGAGCACGAGGGCGCGCGTCGAGCTCGCGCTCGGGCCCGCCGCGACGGTCCCCGCCGACCCATCGCGCCTCGTGCAGATCTTCGTGAACCTGATTCTGAACGCGGCCGACGCGTTGCCGCCCGACGGCGCCGAGCGCAACCGCATCATGATCTCGACGCGCCTGGACGGGCCCTCGGCCGTCGTCGAGGTCGCCGACAACGGGCCGGGCGTCCCCGCCGACCTGCGCGATCGCGTCTTTGACCCGTTCTTCACGACCAAGCCCGTGGG
>DATKFB010000147.1:0-18539 GCA_035544435.1 Polyangia bacterium | reverse complement strand
CGCCGGTGCCCCCGGCGCCCGCGTGGCCACCGGCGCCTCCACCCGCGCCGGCGCCGCCGCTGCCCGCCGTCGCGCCCCCGCCGCCCGAGCTCCCGGCTTCGCCGCTCGCGGCGCCCGCGCTCCCGGCTTCGCCGCTCGCGGCGCCCGCGCTCCCCATCGAGCCGCCGCCCGAGGTCCCGCTGCCGCCGTCCTCGCCCGAGGCGGGGCCGCCGCTCACACCCCCTTCGGAGGAGAGCGAGACGTTGCCGCAGGCGGCCGTACCGACGATGAACGCGAACCCGACCAGGCGTACGACGGTCTGTGAGGGCATGACGCCCGATTGCAGCAAGAGACGCGCCAGGCGATAAGCCCCGCAGACTCGCGATCTCGCGGGGCCGCGCCGCGCAGCCCACTCAAGTTTCTGAGTCGCGGCGGCGCGCCACGTCAGCCGGGTTAGGGCGCGCCCGCGTCGGGCAACCCCTTCGACACGGCGAAGATGACACCGCCCTCGGGGGTGTTGCGACCCGTGAGCGCGAGGCCGAGCGCCTCCGCGACGCCACGCGCGAGCGAGAGCCCGATGCCGCAATGAACGCCGTCGGAGCGCGTCGCATCGCCGCGGAAGAACCGCTCGAAGACGTGAGGGAGCACGTCGTCGGGGATGGTAGGACCGCTGTCGTGAACCTCGAGGACCGTCGCCACGGGAGCGTCGCCGCCGGTCGCGCGCACGCGAATCGTCCCGCCGAGCGTCGTGTAGGCGGCGGCGTTCGAGAGCAGGTTCGAGATCACGAGGCGGAGCTGCTCCCGATCGCTCACGACGGCCGCGGTGGGCGCGATCTCGTTCTCGAACTTCAGGCCGCGCGCGCCCGCGGGGGCCTCGAACTGTCGCCAGCAGTCCTGAACGAGCGCGCGCAAGCCGACCTCCTCGCGACGCGCGGGCAGAGGGCCGCTGTCGAGGCGCGCGAGCGCGAGAAGATTCTCGCACAGGGCCTGCATCTGAAGGGCGATGGCGACGGCGTCGCCGATGGCGCTCCGGTACTCGGGCGCCGAGCGCTCGCGCGAGGCGGCGACCTCGAGAGTGGTGCGCAGGGCGGCGAGCGGCGTGCGCAGCTCGTGGCTGACGTCGGCCGTAAAGCGTTTCTCGCGCGCGAACGACGCGCGCAGCCGCGTGAGCAGCTCGTTCATCTTCGCGACGACTGGCGCGAGCTCTGCGGGGAGATCGTCGAGCGGCAGCGCGCGCCCGAGCTGCGCGGCATCGAGGCCCGCGAGGCGCGCCGCGAGCGCGCGCGTCGGGCGCAGGCCGCGCGAGACGGCCAGCACGGCGGCCGCCGACGCCGACAGGATGCTGAGCAGGCCGAGCAGCCAGAGCCATCGGCGCATGGAGCCGAGGGTCTCGACCACCTCCTCGGTGCCGCGCGCGACGACGACGGTCACGAAGCGCAGCGAGACGCGCGCGGGGCCCCTCGCGGAAGCCGCGTCCTCGAGCCGGAGCGGCTGCCGCAGCTGGAGCGCGCGCCCCGGGCGCCCGTCGGGCAACGACACGTCCGTGATCGTGGGCGCGGCCACCCGCGCGGCGCCGTGCTCGAGGTCGCCGGCCCCGAGCGAGGGCGAGCGCGCGAGCACGCGGCCGTCGTCGAGCCAGGCCTCGAAGTACGCGGGGCGCCATTGCCGCTCGAACTCGGGGAGGGCCTCGTACTCGAACTCGCTCTCGGCCCCGTCTTCCTCGGCCATGCCGGCGACGGCGGCGGCATCGTCGCGCAGGCGCCCGTCGAGCTCCCGCCAGAGTGCGCGCGCGAAGACGGCGTGCAGCACGAACGACAGCGCGACGAGGACGGTCGCGAGTACGCCGACGACGGCGACCGTGAGTCGAAAGCGCAGCGAGCGCCTCACGCGACCTCTAGCGCCTCGAGCGAGTACCCGAGCCCGCGGTGCGTGTGGATGAGCCGGGGCGCCCCGCCTTCGCCGTCGCCGAGCTTCCGGCGCAGGTACCCGACGTAGACGTCGACGACGTTGCTCGACGGCTCGGCCGCGAAATCGTAGACGTGCTCCCAGATCTCGGTGCGCGTGACGACCTGACCGCGGCGCAGCGCCAGGTACTCGAGGAGCGCGAACTCGCGCGCCGAGAGCGACACCGGCTGGCCGCCGCGCTTGACCGTGCGTGCGCCCGCGTCGATGACGAGATCCGCGACCGTCACGAGGTTGGCCGGCGCGCCGTAGCGCCGGCGGATGACGGCGCGCAGCCGCGCGAGCAGCTCCTCGAGCGCGAACGGCTTGACGAGATAGTCGTCGGCGCCGAGGTCGAGACCTCCCACGCGCGAGGACACCTCGTCGCGCGCCGTGACTATGAGGACGCCGGCGTTGGAGCCGCGGGCGCGCAGGCGCGCGAGGATCGTGAGCCCGTCCACCTTCGGCACCATGAGGTCGAGGACGAGCGCGTCGTAGGGGTTCGCCTCGGCGAGGGCGAGGCCCTCCGCGCCGTCCCCCGTCGCGTCGACCGCGTAGCCCGCCTCCCGCAGGCCCTGCGCGAGGGACCGCGCGAGCGGCGCGTAGTCTTCGATGAGCAGGACGCGCATCCCCCGTGAGTATGGCGCGAGCGCCGCGCGACGGTAAGCCCCTCGCGGGTTCTCATGTGACTCTCATGTTGGGGGCGTAGGAGTGGGAGCACGTGCGTCGTCTCTCTTTTCTCCTCATCCTCGTGGGCCTGTCGGCGGCGCGGCGCGCGCGCGCCGAAGAGACGAGCCCGCGCGCGCTCTCGCTCGCCGAGGCGCGCGCCCTGGCGACGCGCGCGGGCGCGGACGTCGTGCTCGCCGAGCGGCGCGAGCGCGTGGCGCGCGCCCAGGTCGACGCCGCGGGCGCGCTCGGGAACCCGACCGTCAGCGTCCAGAGCGCCAGGCTCTCGGCGCGCCTGACCACCGGCGTCAGCGTTCCGTTGCCGCTCTTCGGGCAGCGCGGTGCCGCCGTCGCCGCCGCGCGCGCCGAGGCCGACGCCGTCACGCTGGAGACGAACGCCGTGCGCCTCGAGTCCCGTTGGAACGCGACGCGCGCCTGGCTCGACCTGTGGGAGGCGCAAGAGCGGGTGGCCCTCCTCGAGACCGCGGCCGAGGAGGCCAGGCGCCTGGCCGCGATCGCCCAGGAGCGCTTCGCCGCGGGCTCGACGCCGCGCCTCGACGCCGTGCGAACGAATGCCGACCGCGCGCGCGCGGACGCCGAGGCCCTCGCCGCGAAGACCGGCGTCTCGGCGGCGGCCGCGCGCCTCGCGACGTGGCTCGGCGCCGTCGACCTGGCGCCGCTGCGCGCCGTCGGCGCTCCCGAGTTCGGTCCCTTGCCCCTCGACGCCGAGGCGCTGCAGGGCCTCCTCGCGCGCCACCCCGCGCTCGAGCGCGATCGCGCGCAGGCCGCGGCGGCCGCCGCGCGCGTCCGGTCCGAGCAACGGCTGCGCTGGCCCGTCGTGAACGCGCAGCTCGCCGTGGCCCAGTCCGACCCGACGCTCCCGGGCACGGACGTCGTCGGCGGCCTGTCGTTCGAGGCGCCCGTGCTGAGCCAGCGCGGCGGCGCCATCGCGCGCGCGCGCGCCGAGCAGGGGCTCGCCGAGGCGACGACCGACGTCGACGCCCGCCGACTCGGCCTGCAGCTCGTCGACGCCACCGAGCAAGCCCGGGGCGCCTCGCTGCGCGCGCAGGCGCTCGGCAAGGAGGTCCTGCCGGCGCTCGAGGAGGCCCGTCGGATGACCGAGGAAGGTTACCGCGACGGGCGCGTCGACCTGCTGCGTGTCCTCGAGACGCAGCGCGCGTTGCTCGAAGGCCGCCTCGCCTACGTCGAGGCGCGGTCGACGTCGCAGCGGGCGCTCGCGGACGTCGAGCGGGCGCTGGGCGTCGCCCTCGAGGGAGACCGAGATGCGCGTTGAGGCGCTCGTCGTGGCGACGCTCGCGCTGTCGGCGACGGGCGCGTGCCGCCCGAAGGAAGTCGCCGAGGAGGCGACGAAGCACAAGGTGCGCTGTGCGCCCGCCGAGGCCGCCACGCTGACCGACACGCTCGAGCTGCGCGGGACGGTCTCGCCCCTGCCGGAGAAGGACGCCCAGGTCGCCGCCCAGGTCGGCGGGCGCCTCTTGCAGATCCTCGTTCGGGAAGGGGACGTCGTCGCGCTCGGGACGCCCGTGGCGCGCGTCGACGCCGCGCCGCTCGCCGACGAGGCGCGCGCCGCGGCGGCCGGCGTCGCGCGCACGCGCGCCGAGGCCCGGAACGCCGAGGCCACGGCGGCGCGCGTGCGGCGCGTGTTCGAGCACGGCATCGCCGCGCGCCAGGAGGTCGACGACGCGACGGCGCGCGAGGCCACGACGGCCGCCGCGCTGAGCGAGGCGGAGGCGGCCGCCCACCGCGCCGAGCGGCAGGTCGAGCGCGCGACGGTGCGCAGCCCCCTCGCGGGCGTCGTCATCCGGATCTTCCGGCGCGGCGGCGAGCTCGTCGACGGCACGCCGGCGACGCCCATCGTCGAAGTCGCCGATCCGAGCCGCCTCGAGCTTCGCGCGGACGCGACCGCGGGCGATCTCGTGCGCGTGAGCAAGGGCCAGGCCGCCGATGTCCTCATCGCGGCCCTGCCCGGCGCCTCGTGGACGGGCGCCGTGTCGGCGGTGTCCCCCGCCGTCGATCGAGCGACGGGCCTCGGAGTCGCGCGCGTCGCGCTCGATCTCGCGAAGGGGGCGCGCCCCCCCATCGGCGTGCTCGGAACGGCGCGCGTCAGCGTGGGCAGCGCGCGGCGAACCGTGGTCGTGCCGAAGGAGGCGGTGCGCAGCGGCGCGGGCGCCGAGGTAGAGGTCGTGCTGTGTGGCGCCGACGGCCTCGCGCACGTCCGTCGGCTCGCGCGCAGCGGCGCCGCGGGCGCCAAGGTCGAGGCGCAGGGGCTCGCGGCCGGTCAGGAGGTCGTCGTCGAGCCGGTCATCGGCATCGCCGACGGCGAGGCCCTCGACGTGACGAGATGACGGCCTGGCTGTCGTCGCGCCGCGCGCTCGTCTGGGTCGTCGCCGTCGGCCTCGCGGTGAGCGGCGCGCTGCTCACGACCCGGATGCCGAGCGGCATCTACCCCGAGATCGACTTCCCGCGCATCGTCGTCGTCGCGCGCGGCGGCGACGCGCCGCCCGAGTTGACGCAGGCGACGCTCGGGCGGCCGCTCGAGGTGGCGCTCACGACGGTGCTCGGCGTCGAGCGCGTTCGCTCGCGCACGATCCGCGGCGCCGTCGAGATCTCGCTGCTGTTCTCGCCCGGCACCGACATGTGGCGCGCGCTCCAGCTCACGGAGTCGCGCGTGGGCGAGACGCGCGGCGCCCTCCCTGCGGGGGTCGACATCGTCGTCGAGCGCCTCACGACTACGTCGTTCCCCGTCGTGACGTTCAACCTCAGCGGCCACGTCGACCCGCGTCGCCTGCGCGACCTGGCCGAGCTCGTCGTCCGGCCGGCCATCTCGCGCGTCACGGGCGTCGGCCGCGTCGAGGTCCTGGGCGGCGACGTGCGCGAGATGGAGATCATCCTCGACCCGGCGCGGACGGCCGCCCTGCGGCTCACGCCAGCGCGCGTCGCCGAGAAGGTCCGCGACGCCACCGTGCTGCAGGCCGTGGGGCGCTTCGACGACGCGCACGCCCTCGTGACCGTGATGGCGTCCGGCGAGCCTCACGACGGCCGCGACCTCGGCGCCATCCCCGTGGCGGTCGGCGCCGACGGGAGCCCCATCCCGCTCTCGACGATCGCGACGATCGAGGAGGGCGCCGAGGATCGCCTGCTGCGCGTGGCCGGGCCGGCCGGGGAGACGGTGCTCCTCAGCGTGAGCCGGCTGCCCGGCGCCAGCACGCCCGACGTCGTGGCGCGCGTGCGCGCGGCCGTCGACGAGGCGGCGCGCGCGTTCCCCCCGGAGGTCCAGGTCGCGACCGTCTACGACCAGGCGGTGCTCGTCGGGGATTCGCTGCGCTCGATCCGCGACGCCATCTTGATCGGCATCGCCTTGTGCGTCGTCGTGATCGCGCTCTTCCTGCGCGATCTGCGCGGGGGCCTCGTGGCGGCGCTCGCCGTCCCGCTCACGCTGGGCGTGACGTTCATCCCCGTGCACCTGTTCGGGCAGAGCCTCAACCTCATGTCGATGGGCGGGCTGGCCGTCGCGATCGGGCTCGTCGTCGACGACGCCATCGTCGTCGTCGAGGCGATCCGCCGCGAGCTCGAGCGCGGCAGCCCGCCGGACGTCGCCGCCCGCGTGTCGACGCGCGCCCTCCTCCCCGCGCTCATCGGCACGACGGCGACGACCGTGATCGTCTTCCTGCCGCTGGCGTGGCTCGAGGGCCTCGTGGGGCGCTTCTTCGTGGCGCTCGCGACGACCCTGTCGGCGGCGGTCTTGCTCTCGCTCGCGATGGCGCTCACCGTCGTACCGCTTGCCGCCGTGGCCTGGATGCGGCCTCGCGCGACGGGCCCTGCCCTCCGCGAGCCCTTCTACGTGCGCGGGTACGGGCGCGCGCTGACGGGCCTCCTGCGCCGCCCGTGGCTGGGCGTCGCCGCGGGCCTCGCCCTGCTCGTCGTGGGCGGCCTCAGCGCGCGCGCCGTTGGGACGGGGTTTCTCCCCGAGATGGACGAGGGCGCGTTCGTCGTCGACTACTTCCTGCCGGCGGGCACGTCGCTCACCGACACCGACGCGGTCGCGCGGAAGCTCGAGGCCGTGCTGCGCTCGCTCCCCGAGGTCGCGATCTACTCGCGACGCACGGGCGCCGAGCTCGGGCCCGCGGCCGCCACCGAGGTCAACCGCGGCGACATCATGGTGCGGCTCAAGCCGCGCGCCGAGCGCAGCGCCTCCGCCGAGGAGATCATCGCCGTCGCGCGCGCGCGCGCCGCGCGCGAGGTCCCCGAGGCGCGCGTCGAGTTCGTTCAGGTCCTCCAGGACGTCCTCAACGATCTCTCGGGCACGCCGCGCCCCCTCGAGCTCAAGCTCTTCGGCGCCGACTACGCCGTGCTCCGCGCCAAGGCCCAGGAGGTCGCGCGCCGCTTGGAGGGCGTCCCCGGCCTCGTCGATCTCTACGCGGGCTTCGAGGGCGACGCGCCCGAGCTGCGGCTGCGCCTCGATCCCGCCGGCGCGGCGCGCCTCGGCCTCACGGCCGCGGACGTCACCACGAACCTCGACGTCGGCCTGCACGGCGCCGTCGCCGCGGTCATTCGCCGCGCCGATCGGCCCCTCGGCGTGCGCGTTCGTTACGCCGACGCCGTGCGCTTCGACGGCAAGGAGCTCGAACGCCTGCCCATCTTGCCGGCCGCGGGGGACGCGACGACGTCGCTCGCGGCCGTCGCCCACCTCGAGCGCACGACCTCGCCGAGCGTCCTTTTGCGCGAGAACCTCCGCCCCACGGTCATCGTCACCGCCGATCGCGAGGGGCGCGACATCGGCTCGATCGCCGCCGACGTCCGGGGCCGCCTGCGCAACCTCGCGCTGCCCGAGGGCTACACGAGCGAGCTCGGCGGCCAGTATCGCGCGCAACAGGAGACGTTCCGCGATCTCGCGCGCGTGCTCGGCTTCGGGCTCCTCGGCGTGCTCGCCGTCCTCCTCGCGCAGTTCCGCCACGCGCGCATGGCCCTCGTCGTGCTGGCCTCGGTGCCGCTCGCCCTCGTGGGCGCGCTCGCGACGCTCGTCGTCGTCGGCGTGCCGCTCAACGCCTCGTCGCTCATGGGCTGCGTCCTGCTCGTCGGCCTCGTCGTCAAGAACGGCATCCTGTTGCTCGAGCAGACGGAGGCCTGCTGGAAGAGCGGCGCCACGCTCGACGCCGCGCTCCTCGAGGCCGGCTCGATCCGCGTGCGGCCCATCCTCATGACGACGCTCGCGACCGTCGCGGGCCTCGCGCCGCTGGCCCTCGGGCTCGGCGCCGGCGCCGAGATCCAGCGCCCGCTTGCGACGGCCGTCGTCGGGGGTCTGCTCGTCTCGACCTTCGTCAGCCTGCTCGTGATTCCGTCGCTCGTCCGCATCGCCTTCCGCGCTATACCGTCCTGACTCACGAAAGGCTCACATGATGCCCACGCCGCTCGCCCTCGCGCTCGTCGCCGCCGCTCTCGCGCTCCCGGGAGGCCCACCCGTGGGCATGGACTACCTCGCCTACGATCCGGCCACCAACCAGGTCTGGATCCCGGCCGGCAACACGGGGAACGTCGACGTGCTCGACGTCGCCACCGGCAAGCTCACGTCGATCGGCGGGCTCGCGACGGCGCCGCCGAGGAAGCCCGATCGGCCGCGCATGGGTCCGAGCTCCGCGACGGTCGGCGACGGCGTCGTGTGGATCGGCAATCGCGGCGACGACACGCTGCGCGCCTTCGACGCCAAGACGCTGGCCGCCAAGGGCGTCGTCCATCTGAAGTCGATGCCGGACGGGCTCGCTTACGTCAAGAGCCGGCGGGAGGTCTGGGTGACCACGCCCCGCGACGAGACCATCACGATCGCCGGCGTCGGCGCCGCGCCGGCCAGCCTCGCCACGATCAAGCTCGACGGCGAGCCAGAGGGCTATGCGGTCGACGCCGCGCGCGGCGTCTTCTACACGAACCTCGAGAATAAGGACAAGACGCTGGCCATCGACGTCGCGACGCACAAGGTGCTCGCGAGCTGGCCGGCGGGCTGCGGCGCCGAGGGCCCGCGCGGCCTCGCGCTCGACACCGCGAGACGCTGGCTCTTCGTCGCCTGCACCGATGGCGCGGGCGTCTTCGATCTCGCCCACGCCGGCAAGGAGCTCGGCCGTCTCAAGACGGGCGCGGGCGTGGACAACCTCGACTACGACCCGCGCCGGCGACTGCTCTTCGTCGCGTCCGGGCGCGACGGCAACCTGGTCATCGCGCACGTCGACGACGCGGGCGCGCCGCGCAAGACGGCGACCATCGCCACGGCCAAGGGAGCGCGCAATCCGGTCCTCGACGCGCGCGGCACCGCTTACGTCGAGGACTCGCTCAACGGACGCCTACTCGTCGTCGAGCCGGGCCCCTGAGGCGGCGCCGCCTCTTCTACAGGGAGCAGGGTGCGGGGTGACGCTCCGCACCCTTACCCGCCCCTCTCCCACTTCGTGTCACTTCGTGGGAGAGGAGCAGATCGAGTTTCAGAAGGCCATCCAGTTGAGGTTGAAGCCGCCCGTCTCCTCGAACAGCTCCAGGATCTGCTGGCCTGCGGGCAGCGTGATGCTCGCCGTGACGGTCGTGTAGGTCTGCCAGCCGCCCGTGCCCGGAATGTTGATCGTGCCAGTGAGATTCGTCCCAGACGGCGTCTGGAGGTGGATCCTGCCGGCCGTCGTGCCCACCGCCGCCGCCGCGGCGACGCGGAAGGAGACCGTGCGCGTTCCGGCCGTGGCGACGTTGACCGTGTACTTGAGCCATTCGCCAGCGTTGGTCCAGCCGACGTCGAAGCCGCCGCCAGTGTCCGAGCACGTCTCAATGTCTACGCCGTCCGTGCGGTACTTCCCGCCCGAGTTGACGACGTCGCTGTCGTGGTAGGCCACTCCCTCGCCGCCGACGTCGTAGTTCTCGAACTGGATGGTCCCCGGGATCGCGGCGGCCGTGCCGCCGAACGGCGCCTCGCCGGTGGGCGCGGCGGCGAACGAGAGGAAATTGAGGTTGTAGCCGCCGCTGTCCTGGAAGACGGTGAGGACCTGTTGCCCGGCGGGCAGGGTGGCCGTGGCGTTCACCGTCGTCCAGGTCTGCCAGCCGCCCGTCCCCGGCACCGTGACGGTGCCCGTGAGGTTGGCGCCCGAGGCGTTCTGCAGGTGGAGCGTGCCGGCGTTCGTGCCGACGGCCGTGGCGGACGCCGCGCGGAACGAGACCGTGTACGCGCCGGCCGTTGCGACGTTAACGGTGTAGCGAAACCACTGACCGCCCGAAGTCCAGCCAAGGTCTACGCCGCCGCCTGTGTCCGTCGTGGTCTCGAGGTCGACGCCGTCGCTGCGATAACCGTTGTCCGTACCGTTGATTGAGGTGACGTTGTAGGCGACGCCCTGACCGCCGGTATCGTAGTTCTCGGCCTGCACCGTGCCGGGAACGGCGGCCGGCGTGCCGCCGAACGGTCCCTCCGCCGGCGGCGCGACTCCAAAGAAACTGAGGTTCACCGCGTTGGCGATGGCTTGCAGACCGGCGTCGTTCGGGTGCAGGTGGTCGCCCGAGTCGTACGTCGAGAGAAACCAGGTCGGCCTGGCTGGATCGTGGGTCGCCAAGTCCTGGTCGACGACGCCGTCACACCCGCTGTTCGCGCTCCGAACGAAGGCGTTGATCTGTCCCCGCCCGGTTTCGCCCGTCGTCGTCCAGCCGCCCGAGCCCTGGAACGGCGTCAACGTCGAGCACAAGAACTTGATGCCGGCCGTGTGCGCGCGGCTGATGAGCCCCTGTATCGCCGTGATGAGCTGGGAGCCCGTCGGGGGATTGCTGGACCCGAGATCGTTGATAGGGTCGTCGGAGAAGATCACCCAATTGACGCCGGGTTGTGCAAGCACGTCCCGATCGAAACGGTTCGGCGCGCTCGGCCCGCCCGAGTCTGCGAGCAGGCGGTTGCCATTGATGCCCTGGTTCAAAACACCGACCACGGCGCCGGCGTTCACGAGCCGCACGGCGAGATCGTTCGGCCACCTCTTGTTAGCGTTACCCGAGGAGGCAAAACCGTCGGTGATGGAGGCGCCCAGGGCCACGACGGCGCCGTTCGACGACGTGTTCGCGACGTCGAGATTCACGAGGAAGTAGTAGCTGCCCGTCGTCGAGCCCGACACCGTCGCGCTGCCGCTGACGTCACCCGAGGCGATGTAGTTGGTCTGCGAGCCCTGCCCGTGCGACGTCGCCGGCCCCGTGCCCGTCGGCAGGTAGAAGCTCACCGCGACGTCGGACAGCGCCGTGACGACGAAGGCGATCGAATCGCTGACGGCGAGGCCGCCGGCCGGGACGGTGACCGAGGACTGGCCGCCGAACGTCACGACGCGGTCGCTGCTCGTCGAGATCGACGACCCCGACGTGCGCTGCGCGATGTGCACGTCGCTGAACTGCACGGACTGACTTCCGAACACATTGGAGAGCTGAATGCGCGCCGCCGTACCCGCGATACTCGTGTGGACGATCTGTCGCAGCGTCTGCCCGCTGAAGGTCGTTCCACTGCTTTGAGGAGAGACGGACCACGTTCCAGTCCACGCGGGAGCGAGCGCGCCCTCGACGGTGGTGAACGGGCTCGGTTCTCCGGGGAGCTCGGGCTCCGCCGCGCAACCCACACACACGAATGCCATCAACAGAGCTGGGCGAAAGGTCATGCTGTCCGTCCTCCTAGTTACGTCCACGGGCTCGGAACGAAGATATTGCCATAACTGCGTTAGGAATTGTGGTGTCGCTGACCTACCAATCAAGGCCCAATGTGGCGATGCGTTGATGATTTCTCGACGCACGATGACGCGGCGACAGCAAGATCAACGAGTTTCACGCGACGCGCGGGCGATGGGCGCAACGCAGCGCGCCTGAATCGACTGTTTACGCCTCCGTCGGTGACGGCGTGCGCCGGTTTCTCAGCCGGCGGCGGGCGCCGCCGCCACCGAAACCTCGGCGAACCCCAGCTTGCGCGCGTACTCGCGGCGCAGAAACAGCAGGTTGAGTGTCATTTGGCAGACGACCGAGGCCGCCGACAACATCCAGATCCAATCGAGCGCGAAGCCGTCGACGCGCGACAGAAGATAAGCCGGGATCACGGCGAGGCACGTGCGCGTCACCGAGCTCGCGAGCGAGGGCAAGGTGTTCCCGAGCGCCTGGAACATGCTCGAGCTGACGAACACGATGCCCGAGGGAACGAAGTTCCACGCGACGATGCGCAGGTACTCGCCCCCGACGGCGAGCACGTCCGGATCTCGGTTGAAGACGCTCACGAGCGCCTCGGGGAACGCGTGACAGACGAGCGCCAGCGCCGCCATCATCGCGACGGCCATGAGGGCGGCGACGCGGAACGTCCCGCGCACGCGCTCGGGCAGGCGCGCGCCGAAGCTCTGTCCCGCGACGGGGCTGACCGCGAAGCCGAGTGCGACCACGGGCATGAACCCCGCTTGCACGACGCGCAGGCCGATGCCGAACCCCGCCTGCGCGGCGGCGCCGAAGCGCCGCGTGATGGCGTACACCGCGAACATGTACACGCCCATGAGCGCGAACTCGAGCCCCGCGGGCAGCCCGATCTTGAGCATCCGCGCCCACAGCTCGAGGCGCGGCCGAAGCTCGCTCCGCGCGAAGCGCAGGGTCCCTCCGCCGCGCACGACGTAGGCAACAAGCGCCACGACGCCCACGAGGACGGAAACGAACGACGCCAGCGCCGTGCCGGCGACGCCGAGCGGCCGGCCCGTGCCCCAGCCGAACATCAGCACGGGCGCGAGGACGATGTTGAGCACGACCGTGGTCGACTGCACGATCATCCCCGGCTTGAAGTCGCCGATGCCGCGCAGCGCGGCGCTCGTCGCCACCATCGCGAACTGCGCGGCGAGCGCCGGCACGAACCAGGCGAGGTACGCGGCGGCGAGACGGGCCGTCTCGGGATCGGCGGACTGCCCGCGCGCGAAGCGCCCGCGCAAGCCCAGCATGACGACGAGGAACGCGCCCCCCACGACGAGCGAGAGGATCTGCGATTGATTGAAAACGAGGCGCGCCTCCCCGCGATCCTTGCGGCCCGTGGCGTGCGCGACGAGGGCCGTCGTGCCGACGGCCAGCATCTGCGTGAGGGCGAGCGTGAGGAACATGAGGTTGCCCGAGAGGCTCACGGCGGCGACGGCGCTCTTGCCGAGGCGGCCCACGAAGTAGAGGTCGACGAGGAAGTAGAGCGTCTGGAACACCATCCCGACGAGCATCATCGTGGTCGTGCGGAGGAGGTTGCGCGCGAGGGAGCCCGAGGTGAGATCGTGCATGGTGGAGGCGCAAGGGTAGCGCGCGGGGCCGCGCGGGATCCAGAGGCGGAGCAACGAGCCTCCGCCCGCTCGGGCGCGTGGGCTAAGGTGACGCCGGAGAACGGCAATGACTCAGGCATCCGGCATCGTGGCGCGCGTCTCGCGACGAGCGACGGCGTATCGGTGGGCGGCGCTGTTCCTGGCGACGGCCGCCTGCAGGCCCAGGACCGACCCGCGGCCGGCGCCGAACGAGCTCAGCGTGCTGACCCTCGTCGACGAGATGGGGAGCCTCGACCACCTGGCCCGCTTGCCCGCGGCGCCGTTCGTGTCGCGCGAGGTGACCAGCCACGACCGCCGCTCGCGCTCGCCGACCGACGAGGGGGACGCGTGGTTCGCGAACGACGACTTCGTCACCGACGCGCGCGCGAACCTCGTGCGCGTCGATGTAACTCCCGCGGGCAAGCGCTACGTCCTCTTCGACGCCGACGGCCCCGGGGCGGTCGTCAGGCTCTGGACCGCGACGCCCACGGGCATCTTGCGCATCCACGTCGACGGTGAGCCGAAGCCGGCCCTCGAGGCGCCCATGGGGAAGCTCCTCGGCGGCGAGGTGCCGCCGTTCTTCCCGCCGTTCGGGCAGGTCACGGCCATGGGGTTCTCGCTCTACTTCCCGTTCCCCTACCGCCGGCACTGCACGATCACCGTCGACAGCATTCAGTCGACGGACCCGTTCACGGGCCGGACAGTCGATCGGCTCTTCTATCAGGTCGGCTATCGCACCTACGCGGTCGACCAGGCGGCGAATGTCCGCTCGTACGGTGCCGCCGAGCTCGCTCGCGCGCGGACGACCATCGCCCGGGCCGCCGTCGACATGCGCGGCGGCGCGACGGCCGCGACGCCCGCGGGACGGAGGATCATCCCGATCGCGCGAACGTCGGTCGCGCCGGGCGCGCCGCTCGAGGTCGCGTGGGACGCCCCGGCGGGCGGCGGACGGATCAGCGCGCTTCGCCTATCGTCGGGCGAGCGCGATCCCGACAAGCTGCGCGGCACCGTCCTCGCGATGTCCTTCGACGGCGAGGAAACGGTGCGCGTCCCGCTCGTCGACTTCTTCGGAACCGGACCGGGCTGGAACGCCACCACCTCGCTGCCCATGACCGTCGGCGAGGACGGCACCCTCGCCTGCCGGTTCCCCATGCCCTTCGCGAAACGCGCCACGTTCTCGGTCACCCGAGACGCGCCGGGCGCCGTCGACCTCGCGGGCGCGCTCACGGTCGACCCGGCGCCCTTCGATGGAGGCTCGCTCTTCTTTCACGCCAAGCGACGGCCCGCCGAGACCTTCCCGACGCGCCCGCCGCGCGACTGGCACGTCGCGACCCTCACGGGGCGAGGCGCGCTCGTCGGAACGGTCCTCGACGCCGTGAACCCTCCGGGCGTCGCCTGGTGGGGCGAAGGCGACGAGAAGATCAGGATCGACGGCGAGGCCTTCCCGAGCTGGTTCGGCACGGGCACGGAGGATTACTTCGGATATGCGTGGTCGTCGCTCGCGCGCTTCGCGCACCCTTACCACGCACAGACTCTCGCCCCCGCATCCTCCTTCGCGGGCGCATTCTCGATGAACCGCTTCCACGTCATCGACCCCATCGCGTTCGAGCGCGCGCTGACCTTCGACTTCGAGGCCTGGCACTGGTCCGACACCCAGCTGACCCTCGCCGCGACGTTGTACTGGTACGCGCGACCGGGTGGCAGCGACGACTTCGGCGGCCCGGCGGCGCGACGATAGCGACTTCGCGCCCCCAAGATCGTAACCGTTCCGGGCCGCGCGGGCACCGATCGGTAACGGCGAGCGCGCCGACAGCGGCCGGGAGCGCCGCGCATCGAAGTGGCACGCTCCTGGCTTTCTCGTCGGAGGGAGGTAGCCATGACGCGCAATTCGGACAAGAACGGCCGACCGGTGAATGGTTCAGCGAGCACCGACCTCGGCGAGAGAATGTTCGCGCCTTTGAGGACGGGTATGGAAGCGCTCGGCTCAGCCCTGGAGTCCGCGACGCGCCAGACCGCCGAGCGGCCTCTGCGCACTCTTTCATTGGCCCTCGGCGCCGGCTACGCCCTCGGCGGCGGAGTCTTTTCGCGGCTCACTGTGCGCCTCATCGGAATGGCCACCCGCCTCGCCCTGCGAGCGTCGTCGGCGTCGCTCATCGCTTGGGCCGTCGTCAGCGTCGTGAAGTCGGTGCCCGTAAAGAGCCCCATCGAAGTTTCGCGTTCGAGCTAGTAAGGGTCCGGCCAGCCCGCCGACGCCGCGTACTGGTGATAGTGGGACGTGATGGCGTCGACGTAGGCCTGCGCGCGGGCGTTGTAGCGGCCGCATCCGCTGATGGCGCCCGTGCCCGAGTTGAACGCGCCGGCGGCCATCATGTTGTATTGGGCGGCGGTGCAACCCGGGTACTGCGCCTTCAGCGCCTTGAGGCTGTCGACGTCCGTCTTGATGCCCTCATCCAAGTTGATCGTGGGATTGAAGACCGACGTCGCCCACAGCGCGGACGTCATGTCCTTCGTCAGGTTCGGGTGCCCGTTTGACAGCAGAGCGCTCTTCGCCTCGCCGCAGGCGGGCGTCGTCTGGATCAACCCGAACGATTTCGACTCGGCGTCTGTCCAACCCTGCATGATCCCGCACGGGCTGTCGGGGCTGACGGCGAACTCGTTGAAGCTCGATTCCTGCTGGATCTGCGACTTGACGATCATCGGATCGGGCATGCCCCACTTCGTGCATTCCGCGAGCACGACGCAATCGTAGGCGTCGACCTTGGCGTTATTGGTCTTCAGAGGGTCGGACGCGGGACAGCTCGTGCCCGCCGTGCCGGCGGCGCCCGTGCCGGCGTCGGCGCCCGCGCCTCCTCCGTCGCGTCCCGCGCTCCCGCCTCCATCTTGGCCGCCGCCCGATGCCGAGGTCCCGCCCGCGCCGCCGTCAAACGACCTCCCCGCCGCACCACCGGCGCCCGCGCTGCCGGCGCCGGCCGTGCCCGCGCCGGGCGCGCCCGCTCCTCCTGACACCCCCGCCCCGCCGAACGCCCCCGCGTCGCCGGCGCTGCCCGCCTGGCCCGAGGCCGCGAGCCCCGCCGCGCCGCCATGACCACCCGTCCCGGCCGCGCCGCCGCCTCGAGGAGCCGGCGTGGTTCCGCCGCAAGCGGCCATGACCAAAGAGAAGGACACCATGAGCGGCAGGCAGGGAGCGGCCCGAACGACGCTCGACGTCAGCGTGGTCTTCATCAAGTATCTAGTCGCCCGGCACCCGCCGAACCGATCAGCTCGGCGCGATTTCCGGGAAAAATCGAGCCCGCGCCCGCTCGACGAAGGCCGCGAGCGGGGCCAGCCCGCGCGCGTATGTCATGCACGGCGTGGCGAATCGCGAGAACATCGAAGGTGCGAGCAGGCCCCACACGCTGCAGTCGGTGAGCGTCGGGTGGTCGGCCACGGCCCAGTCGTGGCCGTCCAGCCAGGTCGCGACCGCGTCGAGGTCGGCCTTGCCGAACGCCGTAATCTCGTCGGGCGTGTGCCGAAGCATGCCGCGCTCGTAGAGGTGGTGCTGGAAGTGCTCCTGCATCTCCGGGCCGAGCTTCGCGCCCGCGCCCGCGGGATGCAGGATTAGCTCGAACTCGAAGATCTGGTGCCAGTGCTCCTCGAGGAGGACGCGCAGGGCGAGACCGTGCGCTCGCTGCAAAGGCGTGAGCCCGCGCTCGAGATCGACGCCGCGAGTCTCGCCGAGCCACCGCATGACGAGCGCGCTGTCGGCCATGGCCGTGGTCCCCACCTCGATCCACGGGATCTTGCGCTTCGGGCTCTTCTGGAGGTCGCCGGCGCACAGCTCATAGGGAATGTCGGCCATACGTAGCGCCATCGCGAGCTTGAGCGAGAACGGCCCCGTCGTCGGGAGGCCGAAGCCGGGCGGAAACGTGTAGATGCGGACGGTGTCGGCGGTGGTCGGCATGGCGGGCTCCAGTCTCGCGCTCGGATGTTCGATGTTTTACTTACTTGCGGTAAGTTACTTACCTCCGGTAAAAGACCGTGTCAATCATGAAAACTCGTCCGCCCAAGCCCGATGCCCGCGCCGCGCGCGGCGCCGAGACCCGCGACCGGATCCTCGGCGCGACGCGCGCCGAGCTCGGAAAGCACGGCCAGGATCTCACGCTCGATCACGTCGCGGCCAGGTTGGCGCTCACGAAGCAGGCCGTGCTCTACCACTTCCCCTCGAAGGATCGGCTGCTCGTCGAGCTGGCGCTCCGTGGGGTCGCCGAGGAGGCGGACGCGATGGTCGCCGCCGTGGCGCCCGCGCGCTCGGCGGCGGACGCCATTCACCGATTCCTGAGCGCGAGCCTCGCCTTCCACCTCGCCGACCTCGAGCGCTTTCGGCTGATCTACGTGCGCGCGCAGGTGGTGGCGGGCGCCAAGGACACGCTGCCCTCGGCGGAGCGCAAGGCGCGCGTGTACCCGGTCACGGCGCGCATGAACGGCGCGCTCGAGGCGAAGCTCGTCCTCGACGCGACCTTCCCCCGTCACCTCGACGCGCGCACGCTCGCCGTGGCCGTCCACCTCGCCGCGATTGGCTTCGCGACGATGGCGGGCGAGCTCGAGGGCGTGAAGGACGCGATGAAGCTTCCCTTCCAGCGCTACGTCGACGAGCTCTCGACGGCGATCGGCGGGGGCATCGGGAACGCGGGCGCCGAGCGACGGCGACGGGCGCGCAGTCGCCCATGAGACCGCGCGCCTCGGCCTGACGTCGCCTCAGCAGTGACGCTGGACGATCGCGAGGAGCTCGTCGGGAGCGAAAGGCTTCCGGAGAATGGATTCGATCCCGCGCAGGTCGAGGCACGCTGGCGCGCTCGCCGTCATCAGATACACGGGCACGGCCGCCAGCACCGGGCGACGGAGCTTGTTCGCGAGGAATTCGGCGCCATTCATGACCGGCATCATGAGGTCGAGCAGGATGACCGCGGGCGGAGGCGCGTCGAGCAGGAAGTCGAGCGCCGCGCGGCCGTGGGCCGTGGTCTTCACCGTGTGTCCGGAGTCAGCGAGGACGCTCGCGACACCATCGCGAATCAACGCATCGTCATCGACGACGAGAACGTAACCGCCTGTGCAAGCCAAGGACGTTGTCTCCCGAAGCCCATTCTCGACGATCTCGGCGACACGTCAGCTGCTCGGCTCACGGAAGACGCAAAATACGGACTCCTCCCTGTACGTCCACGGCGTACGGGGAGGCGTTTCGCGCTCGCAGCGAGTGGGGCGCGCTCAGAACTGAACGCATTTTTGGAAGAAGCAAGTCTCGCTGGGCTTGCAACACACGCCGCCGCAAGCGGTCTGTTGTCCATGGCAGGTACCGCCGCCGCCGCCGCTGCAGGTGCCGTTGCCGCATTGCTCGCCGGCCGAGCACCGCTGGCCGCAAGCGCCGCAGTTGTCGACGCTGACGGAGATGTCGGTGCAGACGCCGTTGCACACCAGGTTCGGCGCCTGGCACTTGCAGACCTGCGCCATGCACGCCTCTCCCTCCTTGCACGAGGTGCCGCACACGCCGCAATTGCCGAAGCTGCTGGCGAGATTAACGCAGCTCTGGCCGCACTTGGTTTCACCGGCGGCGCACCCGGTCTGGCACGTGCCCGCGCTGCAGAACTGGTTGCTCGCGCAAACCGTGCCGCAGGC